>JAVHOI010000267.1:0-2301 GCA_036169975.1 Ferruginibacter sp.
ATCCTGCAAAGATTTTGGATTCCTTTCTTTTATTTTTTGCCCATCAACTATTTTGTAATCCTCAATTTTTTTCTTTATCCAATCGCCGTTATTTTTTGAATTAATTGAATAAGGCGGATTTCCGGTGATAACTAAAATTGCTTTGTCTTTTACCTGCTGTGCCTGTTTGCTTTCTTCTGTCAAAGCCGGAAGCAAAGGGATTTTGATTTGTGCCGGTATTGGTTCAAGCGTGTTGGTCAAATAAATCTGTAAGCGTTCTTTTGCCTTTAACTCATAGCCGTTATCTCTCAAAAACTGCGATAGTTTTAAATGGGCGATTGTATATGGGGCAATCAGGTATTCAAATCCAAATATATTTTTTAGTACATGCTCTTTTATTATCAAATCTTTCCTGCCTGAATCTTTTGGAAGTTTGTCAAATATCTGTTGTAATGTCTCTAACAGGAATGTACCGGTTCCTGTTGCAAAATCCAGTACCGTCACTTTGTTACGGTCTGCAAGGCCTTCTTTTATTTTAAAAGTATTTATAAGTATATCATCAATTGCACGTACGATAAAATTTACAATTGGGGGAGGGGTATAATAAACGCCTTTCGCTTTTCTAAGCTTCTTGTCGTAAGCCGCCAAAAAATCTTCATAAAAATAAACGTACGGGTCTTTGATAATGAAGTTATCCGGATCCTTACGCTTCCTGGTAAAAGATAACGTATCCTGAATAGCCCCCAGGTCAAGGTTATTCATAATTGTTAGTACTTCTTCCACGATCCACCTTGTTTCTCTATATTCATCATCGTCCAGTTCATCAAGGAAAGCAACCAGTTCTTTTATCAGCTCGAATGAAGCAGGTATGTATTTTTTAGCATTGTATAAATTTACGTTTTGAACACCGGCATTCAGTTTTGCCAAAAACAATCCATACACAAGGTTTTGGGCGAAAGCATCTGAAAATTCATCTACGGTTAATTCATGAAAGACAAAAATTTTAAAAGTTTCATAAAGCTGGTACAATCGTCCTTCCGTGTGTTCAACCGCTTGCCTTTTCAATTCATCCAATAAAAAATCTTTCAATAATTTAGCTCTTTCAGCTAATGCCCCTGCTAACTTTTTTGCATCTGCAATATGCTTTGGAGCCTGCGATAAAAATGATTTAATTAATTTTTTAACGGCGTCAGCTTTCGTTTTGTCAAGTTTTGCCCTCTTATTTTCAATATCGCTGCGAAGGCAAAGGTTTTCTCTTTGTTGAATTTTTCCTTCCTTTATCCAGATCCAATCAATGTAATTTGTAAGAAGGATATTATCGGAAAGGGATTGGTATTTTTTTATTTGTTCACTTCTGATTGTTTTGTCGAGATTTTCTTCGATTTTCTTGTTTTCGACATAACCAATTATGCTTTCTCCATGTGTAATCTTAAAATCAGGTGATCCGAATTTGCCTTCACGTTTTGGTTCATGAAGGATGTTGACCTTATAACCAGCCTGGCTTTCCATTAATTCTTTTAATGCAGGCCGGTGCGAATGCTCTGTGATGTCGTCAATATTTTGCGACTGCAAAGACTTTAAAAATTTTTCGAAATCGGTCATTAAAATTATTGGTTTTTAATTGGCAACATATACAAAAGTAAGGTTGCATTTTAATAAGTTGAAAAAGATTTATATTTATCAAGGCCTTACATTTTGTTTGATTTTTGTCTTAAACTTAGGGGAAGATTTGAAATAAATAATTCAATTGATTTGTAAGGCTGATCGGTTATTTAATTACCCCCAATTCTTTTCCCACTTTTGTAAATGCAATGATGGCTTTATCCAGTTGCTGTTGATCATGCGCAGCGCTTAACTGCACCCTTATGCGGGCCTGGCCTTTTGCTACTACCGGGAAGAAAAAACCGATCACATAAATCCCTTCGTCCAATAATTTAGCCGCGAAATTTTGAGCAACGACCGCATCATATAACATGATAGGTACGATCGGGTGTTCGCCGGGTTTCATATCAAAACCCGCTTCCGTCATTTTAGTACGAAAGTATTTTGTATTGTATTCCAATTTGTCCCTCAGCTCTGTAGTTTCGCTAAGCATATCCAACACCGCGATGGAAGCGCCGACTATAGCCGGGGCTAAAGTATTACTAAATAAATATGGGCGGCTCCGCTGCCGCAGCATTTCAATGATTGCTTTATTCCCACTGGTAAATCCGCCACTTGCGCCACCAAGCGCTTTGCCCAGTGTTCCGGTAATAATATCTATCCTGCCCACAACACCCCTGTATTCATGGGCGCCTCTTCCTGTTTTGCCCAGGAACCCTG
>JAVHOI010000268.1:0-2290 GCA_036169975.1 Ferruginibacter sp.
CATAAAATTTAGGCAGCACATCTTTTCTGCAAGTGTCCGCCTCGCTGTCATTATCCAATACATGTATTAACCTTTCCGCCATTAGTTACATAAAATAATTTTCTAAAAATACGAATATAAACGGGTTATAAACTTATAAGGATAATTTGATTGAAATGCAATACTGCAATGTTGGTACATTATCGCTGTGTGGTGGGCTTTGCAGCTCTTCCCGTAATTTAAAATTGCGCATTGGCATTTGTGAGGCTGCGGAATGTGCTGTTGGAAACGCAGGCTTTTAGGGAGTTCTTTCTGTCGGGTGCATTTCAAAATGTCGCACAGGGTTGCCAACCTTTTATAGACTCTTGTTATTTGAAAAACTATTGCCAAGGTTGGCAACCCTCCAGAGAATAGTACGACATTTTGAAAATGCACCCTTTCTGTCCGCTTATTTGGAATGGAATGGACTTGATTGGATAGCGTACAACACCCTGTTTTAAATTTCCTTAGGCGGTGCATTCAGTGTTTTCCAAAGCAGGTCTTTCAATTCAGGCAAACCCTGCCCGGTGATGGAAGAAATAAATATATGGGGTATTTTTTGAGGTAGTTCTTTTGATATGGCCGCCCTTAATTCATCATCCAACATATCGTTTTTGCTGATGGCGATAACAAAATCCTTTTGCAGCATTTCCGCATTATATTCCTTTAATTCATTCACCAATATTTCAAACTCTTTTTTATGGTCGGCGCAATCGGCTGGGATTAAAAACAATAAAATGGAATTGCGTTCAATATGTCTTAAAAAACGATGGCCCAATCCTTTTCCTTCCGCGGCTCCTTCAATAATGCCCGGCAGATCGGCAATACAAAAACTTTTGCCATCCCGGTAATCCACCATGCCCAATTGTGGAACCAATGTGGTAAATGCGTAATCCGCTATTTTTGGTTTGGCGGCTGTAATTACAGATAGCAGGGTTGACTTGCCTGCATTGGGAAACCCTACAAGGCCTACATCGGCCAATACTTTTAGTTCCAATACTTTCCAGCCTTCCCTTCCTGTTTCACCAGGTTGTGCATACTCGGGCGCCTGGTTGGTGGGGGTTTTAAAATTAGCGTTACCCAATCCGCCACGTCCACCTTTTACCAAAATAACTTCCTGGCCATCTTCTAAAATTTCCGCTTCTTTCAGGCCGGTTGATTCATCCTTTGCAATGGTTCCCAACGGTACTTCTATAATAATATCTTTTCCGAATTTACCGGTACTGTTATTTTTGCTTCCGCTTTCACCATCTTCGGCCAGTACATTTTTGTAATAACGCAGGTGCAATAGTGTCCACAATTGCGAACTGCCCCTTAAAATAATATGCGCCCCACGGCCTCCATCACCGCCATCCGGCCCTGCCATGGCATTGTATTTCGTACGCATAAAATGCCTGCTTCCAGAGCCACCATGGCCACTTCTGCAAAATATCCTGATATAATCTATAAAGTTTGATTTTTCCATTGCAGGGGCAAAGGTCGGGGTTTTAAACTTAGCGGATTGCATCTTTGAATGGAGGAATCATTGTAGCAAATATAGCTTCCGGGTTTATCCATCCTTATCTTCATTAATTTTTTTTGGCCCGCGGCGAATCCTTTTCATCAATAACACGAAGCCAAAAATAATACCCGTGAGGCCAAGCGTACCAACAATAATGGCGGCGGCATCCGAACCACTGCAGGAAAGGCTGCATGCCAGGGCCGCAAGTAAATAAATCAGGCCCACCATGGCGATTATCGCCAGTGCAATTTTCCATGCTTTGCCGGAAGTTTCTTTATCGCCGGTAATTATCGCTGAGGCATAAATTTTAAGTTGTTTATAAAACTCCTTTTTTAATATCTTTTTTTCTGTATGGGTAAGCGATTCCCTTGTTTTGCCGGAAGCTAATATTTCCTGTGCTGTTGGATTTTTCACTATGGTAATACTATAAGCGCCGGGGTAGGAGGATACTGTATTGCCTGTGTTAACCATGGTAACAATTATTAGAAAAGAAAGGAGTGGTAAAATAAAATCACAGGTTTTTTGTTTGATGTAAACCAGGTTTTTTGAAAGGACTGTTTTTTTCTGCCAGGATAAACAGCAATAATAATTAATAATACCAAAAACGTAAAGAAGTAAATTTCACCGGAAGGTAATAGAATTTCATTTTTGTACAGCGCCATTCCCGCATAATAAGCCATAACAGCCAATAAAAATTTTATGAAGACTATTAAAAGCCTTGCGGTTTTAACATGGCCACTTGCCCAAAAGGAAATTTTTTTCATCATCAGA
>JAVHOI010000269.1:0-10927 GCA_036169975.1 Ferruginibacter sp.
TTTTCCATCGGGTTGTAGCACCACTATTACTATTTCCGCACCGGAGTTCCTTAAATTTTTATTTTTAATCTTAAATGATCCTGATAATTTTTCCGTTTGATCCGCCTTATTGGTTTCATGCACTTCATCATTATTAAATTTCAAGGCGGAAAAACGCAATTCGTTTAACAAAAAGGTATTCGCCTTTGCCGTATTTTTTAAAGGCAAACCGTTTTCAATGCAATCCTTTACAGGATGATTTTTCGATACCTTCACCCCGCCTTTTAGTTGATTCAATAATTCATTTAATCTTTTATTTTCCTTTTCCACATCCAAATTGGTATAGCGCAGTGCCACTACCCTTTCCTGCAATCCTGCATTCTTTTTCAAAGCAATTCTCAGGTTAGCATTGGTATCCCCCTCTTTTAAAACAACCTTTATTTCATTTCGCAATTTATAAAATTCACTAAGCCTGCTATCTAGGTTAGCATTCATTGAATCCGCATTATTCCAGATAGAATCAGAACGTTTTTCAAGGTTTCTGATTTCGGTTGTATAAATTTTCAGTAAAGAATCATGAACTTTTTCAACCCCGATGGTAGAGTCGCTGCCAACATGTTTAACCACTGGTATTTGAAACTGTACAGTAGTTTTAAAATAAAAATGATAAAGAACCGTACCCAGCAGGCCAGCCGACACCAACAATAAAACAGACAATAGAATTAATAAAGGGGATTTATAATCTCTCATGACAGGTAAAATATATCAGGTGTTCATTATCATAAGTAACGTTTATTTCAATATCAGGTTACTACCTTGCCACTTCCTGGTTTACGTAAGCGGATATCCAGCCCACCTGTCCGTTTTTAACGAGGTAAAATTGTTTTTTCTCATAAATGCCTTCAAACTGCCGCATTATTTTAAGTAACAATCCGGTTCCTGCCATTAATGATTTTTGATCAAAAACCTGGTGTACCCTTTTTATTTCTTTTGAAATAGCAATTTTATCAATATTACGTTCTCTGATTGATTTAACTATTGCGTCATCAGTTAGCGCGGCATAATTATTCACCAGCATTCCATTAAATTTTTCCAATTCGCTGTAAGTAAGCGGCACCACGGAATTCTCCACCAGCTCTGGATATAATAAGGTGGCAACAGACCAGGCGATACCCCCGCTAAAAGCGATATAATCGCTCATACTATATGCACCGCTTTCATTAACCGCATAAATTACTTCCGAATTCACAGCGCCAGCCAATACCCTGCATAATTGTTTATTAAAATTTTTTACACTCTTATCATCCTCACACCGCTTGTCCGATGCATTGGCTGTACTTTTTGTACCCCAGTTTACCTGAAAAAGTTTCAACATTTTGGTATTGCCATCAGGAAAATACCCACCCTTTGTATTTCCACTTCCAATATCAATCAAAAATGTGGTGTAGCGCCTTGATTCAGGCACTATTCCGAGATGGCTTAACCTTGCTTCTTCCAATACATCTATAACCTTCAGCTTTCGGTCTGGCTCATTAATTCTTGATATAAATGAATCGGAAAGATTGGCAATCCAACTGATTTTGTTCTCCTTTTCGGCCTGCATTTTTGCGCCACTGCTGATTACAGAAAAGACACGTTCGGATGGAATGTTGTAATCCTTAATTGCCGAGAGATATAATTTGCACAAACTATTTAGTGTTGCCTGAAAGGTTGCAGGCGAAAAAGAAATAAAATCGGTATTTACAGCCGTATCTTTAAGAACATAAAAATCGCCATTTTTCTGCGCCTTTTTCCCAATCTCCAGGATACTCATCTTCACCCCTTTTGAACCGACCTCAATACCAGCATATACAGTTGAATTTTTAAATTTTAAATGGAAATTACTCTGGGCAATTGCCAGGCAATTAAAGTATAATACTATCCACACCAACAAAATAATTCGTTTCATATTCTTTATCAACATTAGGAAAAATATTTTATTTTTTAAAAATACTAAAAAACAACACGCTTCTTTGTGGCGAAGTCTTATTGTGAAAAAAATGTGACTAACCATTTGATTGACCCAACAATAATAGTCACCTCTCCGGCAAAAAAAAGAGAATTAAAAATCCCTGGTAGGAAATGTATTTTAGCAGACAGGGATTTTCAATTCAATATTCTATTTCGCAAAGTCTATTCCTGATTCCAGGTATAATGGACAGTTTGCCAATTGAAGTGGGTAAAAAACACCTCTTCTTTATCATTCCCGTTTTTGAATTTCCTTTCCCGAATATGGAAATTTTCATATCACTATAATTTAATAAATCGCTGTTAATCAGCTCTCTAAATATTTGGCATCATTTAAGCATTTAAATATACAGGAACATGCAAATGAAAGGAGGTTAAAAGTTAAGGTTCCTTTTAAAAACAAACAATACAACTTATTATAAGGGTTATCAGTGTTAAATTAAAGAGAGTCGTTAAAATGGATTGGATCACCATTTTAGCGACTTTTTCTTTTTGCACCATTTAAATTTTACTGTCGGCTACCTCTCAGCCCTTTCAACTATTATCCAACGCCAATTCGGACGAATTTAATTTTCCTTATTTTTTTTACCAATATTTCTTTTTTAATAAACTTTATCATTTAATCAGGATATATTTTTTATCAGGCGTATTTTTTTAATTCCGGATTATTGAAATTTGGCGGTACAACTGATACTTCAAGCCGAATCAAAAAGAAATCTTTAACTAAATGACAAAGGGTGGGTATAACATTCCAATTTTTTCAATTTTCCGAAAAATAAAAAAGTAACTATTTTTTCCATAACAATAAAAAAGGCAACCCGCAGGTTTAATATTCGTTCAAAAAAATAAACTATTTTACAATTCCAAAATTTAATAAATGTTACAACCTGATTTCTCCCCCTTCCCTGAAATAAAAACAGCAAGGCTACTGCTGCGAAAAATAACAAAAAAAGATGCCCCGGAAATTTTAAAATTACGCAGTGATGAAAATGTGATGCGCTACATTGATAAAGAAAAAACCACCACCATTACGCAAGCCGAAGAATTTATCAACGGGGTAATACAGTCATTGAATATTAATGCAGGCATTACATGGGCAATTACTTTGAAAGAGGAACCGGATATTTTAATTGGCACAATTGGTTACTGGAGACTTATAAAAGAACATTACCGTGCTGAAATAGGTTACATGCTCAACCCGGAATATTGGAAAAAAGGCATTATGAAAGAGGCATTGCTAAAAGTGATTGATATTGGATTTAATGAATTGAAACTGCACAGCATAGAAGCACATATCAACCCTGCAAATGTGGCATCTGCCCGCATTTTAACCAGTTCCGGTTTTGTACAGGAAGCGTATTTCAAAGAAGATTTCTTTTTCAATGGTACATTTGGAGATACCGCAATTTATTCAAGGATTCAATAAAATTAAAGTGAAAATATTTAATATTTAAAACTAATCGCATAGTAAAAAATAAAAGTTTCATTTTAATCTCCAGTTGATGATATTTTTTTAATAGATGTAATCAACGCTATCAATATCTTTGTTTTTATGAATACTATTTTAAACATTTCACCGATTGTAAATGATAATATAGACGAGTTAGTAAATTTAGTTAACGGCGCTTATCGTGGGGAAAGTTCTAAACACGGATGGACAACAGAAGCGGATTTGCTAGATGGAATCCGTACCAGTCCATCTTCTATAAAAACGCTGATAAAAAAGAAAGGGGCAATCATTTTAAAAGCTACCAATGAAGCCAATCGCATGGTGGGTTGCGTTTACCTTCAGCAGCAAGACTGGCAATTATACCTCGGTATGCTTACCGTAGCGCCCGATATGCAGGCTAAGGGCATCGGCAAACAATTGTTGCTTGCGGCTGAAAAATATGCCCTGAAATCCAATTGTACTTCCATCCTCATGACAGTGATTGATGTGCGATATGAATTAATTGACTGGTACAAACGAAAAGGTTTTCAAAGCACAGGCGAAACGAAACCTTTTCCTGCTGATCCGGCATTTGGAATTCCAAAACAACCTTTGCAATTTATAGTATTGGAGAAAAAACTACTGCAGATGGAAAGATGAATTTGATGCGGATGTTTTGATGAAAAGCCCGTCGTTTGTCAATTGCAGGATTGAATATTAACATCCTGGTGAATAAGAAAATTGTTATTAAAGGGTTACCTTTACCAGCAATATGTATTAAGCAGTGTAAGTTAAATCTAAACAAAACAAAAAAAATGGTACAAAAAACATACTTCAAGACAAAAGATTATTGCAAAGTAAAATTTACGGTTAATGCGGAAAATGCGGAAACAATTGAAATTTTGGGATTGAATAGTGATTGGAAAAATTCAATAGTTATGAGCAGGAAAAAGGACGGTAGTTTTACCTGTGATGTATCCTTACCAAAGGGTTCTCAACATCAGTTTAAATATAAAGTAAACGCTACTGAATGGGCTAATGAACCTGAAGCAGATAGCCAGCAGCCAAATGAATTTGGTGGTAGCAACAGTGTAATTGTTATTTAATTTTTAATTTTCGATAACTATTTTATTCCAGGCGGCATTTCTGTATTCAAATGTAATTGTGCAGGAATGCCGTGGTGGATTTTTCTTTCTTTGGTAATCAACATCCGCTTTCAAAAGAGGATTTGCCAATAAAATATTCGCCTGCCTAAAAGTTTCCGCTGTTAACATGTGCTGAATTTATTGATCGGATAAATCAAATTTGTTGGTACAAATAATTTCTCCCTAACTTATAAAACGTTTTCGATTAAAGATTTTTCTAATTTCTTTTCCTGCGGATGGCAATTACATTCTCCGTGTAATTTTAAATGCTATTTCCAAAATAATTAATTCCACAACGAATAGTTTTTTAATAATGCTGACCGACAAAAAAAATACCTCTGCAATAATAAGGTAATGAAATAAATGAGCCAGGTACTGCTACCGAACATTCAATCTTTCAGCAATTATTACCATCAGTTTTTGCCTGAATAAAAACCGGCCAAAACCCGGCCTTATAGAAAATATTATTACCACCAAAAACACAAGTAATTATTAATCCTTAAATTTGTTTGTTAGCCTCCATTTTAAAATAAATTAAAATCAAGTTTGTTGTATGAAAAAATTAATTATGATATTAACCTGTTACCTGCCAGGGATAATCACTTTTAGCCAAGCCTCGGATAAACAACATTTGTCCATCATTCCGGAGCCGGTAAATATGGTTCAGAATGCGGGATATTTTCAGCTTCCTAAAAACATTTCCATCGAAGCCCCTGCCCTAACGGCATTACGGCCAACTATTGAATTTCTGAAACAGCGTTTAACCGTTCCAACCGGTTATACTGTTTTTATAAACAGCCAGGCGCCAACCAGCAATATCAGGCTGAGCCTGAATAAAACACCCAATCAGGCAATTGGCAGCGAAGGTTACCAGTTAAGCGTTACGCCCAATATAATCACCATCAGCGCCAATGAACTTGCCGGTTTATTTTATGGTGTACAAACATTGCTTCAATTATTACCTGCTGAAATTGAAAGCAATGTTGTGGTGCATGGAATTCAGTGGAGGGTACCCGGTGTTGACATAACGGATTATCCACGCTTTGGCTGGAGAGGACTGATGTTTGATGTATCACGGCATTTTTTTTCTAAAAAGGAAGTAAAGGATTTTATTGATCAGATGGCCAGGTATAAATTCAATTTGTTTCATTGGCATTTAACTGATGATGAAGGATGGAGAATTGAAATAAAAAGTTTGCCCAACCTCACTTCAAAAGGATCCATGCGGGTAAATAAAACGGGGTACTTCGGAACCTTTTCCGCCCCGCTTCCGGATGAACCACTTAACTACGGCGGATTTTATACACAGGAGGACATTAAAGAAGTGGTTCAATATGCGAAGGATCGTTTTGTAAATATTCTTCCTGAAGTGGATGTACCAGGCCATAGCCTTGCAGCCGTTGCTTCATATCCTGAATTATCCTGCACACCGGGTGCCGAAAAATACAAAGTAGGTTCAGGCGAACCTTTTATGGATTGGTCGCATGGCGCACCGCCAATCGCTTTAAAGGATAATACACTTTGCCCCGCGAATGAAAAAGTTTATGCTTTTCTTGATAAAGTTATGACTGAAATTGCAGTGCTTTTCCCATTTGAATATATTCATGTGGGAGGTGATGAATGTCCAAAAAATTTCTGGGAAAAAAGTGATTCGGTAAAAACATTAATGGAGAAGGAAGGCTTAAAAACAATGCAGGAGGTACAAAGTTATTTTGAAAAAAGGCTGGAAACTATTGTAGAGAGTAAAGGCAAAAAATTTATGGGTTGGGATGAAATACTGGAAGGTGGCCTTGCACCTAATGCAGCCGTAATGAGCTGGCGCGGGGAAAAAGGCGGAATAGAAGCAGCTAAATTGAAACATGAGGTAGTAATGAGCCCTACTACCTACGCCTACCTGGATTATATGCAGGGTGATGCGATTACAGAACCAAGGGTTTATGCGACATTGCGTTTAAATAAAGCTTATCAGTTTGAGCCAGTCCCCCCCGGAGCAGATGCAAAATATATTAAGGGTGGACAGGCCAATATATGGACCGAGCAAATGCCCAACATGCGGCACCTGCAATACATGACCTGGCCAAGAGCCTTTGCCATCGCGGAATCCGTATGGTCGCCCAAAGAAAAAAAGAACTGGAATAGTTTTGTAAAAAGAGTGGAGCAACAATTTAAACGCTATGATATCAGGGAAATAAAATATGCCCCAAGCATGTACGACCCCATATTTACCCCAAAGAATAATAATGGCCAATTACAGATTGACCTGGCTACTGAAATTGAAGGGCTTGACATCTATTATAGTTTCGACAATTCATTCCCAGACAAATTTTATCCAAAATACACAACGGCGCTTACCCCTCCAAAAGATGCGGTAATGCTGAAAGTAATTACCTATAGAGGAGCACAGCCAATTGGAAGAATGGTTGCGATGCCATTAGATGAAATGTATAAAAGAGCCGGGATAAAAAAATAATTATGCTTCATCAAAAAACAGCCCCTAGAAAATTTTATATGGCTGATTTCCCGAACTAAAATCAAATTGTAAAGAAAACCAATGGCAGGCCAGGCCTGCCATTGGTTTATGTTGGAAGGATTTCTTGTTGGTAAAAGAGGCGGGCATTTTATTCTCTTGTTTTCGGAGTGAATAACTCAGGCAGCTTAACTGGAGAAAGCAAATCACATTACGATTTGCTTTTCAACCATGGTTTTTCGCAAGTTTATTAAACCATATCTCATGCGGCCCAATGCGGTATTAATGCTGATACCTTTAATTGCGGCGATCTCTTTAAAAGTAAGATCCGCATAATGGCGCATAACAATTATTTCACGTTGCTCTTCGGGAAGCATGTCCAGCATTTTTCTTACCCTTTCATGGCTTTCGCCAGCAATCATGCGGTCTTCAGCATTTTGCGCAGAAACATTAATCATCTCGAAAATATCAACATCGTCACTTGTCTTTATAACCGGCAGGCGTTTTATTTTTCTGAAATGATCCAGGCACATGTTATGTGCAATGCGCATGATCCATGGCAAAAATTTTCCTTCTTCCGCGTAATTCCCGCTTTTCAAATTGTCAATTACACGGATAAACACATCCTGAAACATATCTTCCGCCAAGTATTTGTCTTTTACCAGCAAATAGATGGATGTAAATAATTTGCTCTTGTAACGAAGCACAAGTGTTGAAAGGGCTGCTGAATTGCCACCCATATAAAGGTGAACCAATTGCTGATCGGATAGTTGGATTAGGGATTTCATAAAATATTGAATTGGATATTAGGAAAATGGAATTTTGGTTTTTCTTTTGTAAAAGAAGGATAATGCCGCCTTTCAATTACAAGACAAATTTCAATATTAATATACACGTGGGTTGTAGAATGACAATATTTCTCCTTATCGAATTATTACTACAAAAGTATGGATGATGGTTACTATATTTTAATACCACGCCCAGAATTCAATTAATCAAATATCTTTTTTGAAATCAGCTTCAATGCCCTGATTGGGTCTGCTAATTAATCGGGATCCCGTTGAACGGTTGAATATCTATTGGGCACGTCACTAATTTAACTGGCTGGAAGGATATTAGCGGATCACGTTTCCTTTTAATAAAAGGACGATTTTTAAAATGAAAAAGTTCCCGGAATAGGAACTTTTTCATTTTTTGATTTCTAACTTTAATAACCCGAACCATCAATATACGGGCTTCTTATGGTAAATTTCGAAGGTTTTAAACCTTCCCGGCCAACATACCCGCTGTTATATTTTTCTGCATAAATTAATTAGTTGCATTACATTACGCTAATGGTAAGTGATAACAGCCTTTTAATACCCTGTATGTCAACTTTAACTTCCAACATCAAACTGTAAGAAATTGATTAAGCGTTTTTTAAAATTTCGCTGTTTGCCTTTGGATATTATCCGGCGATTTCATTACAATTGTTGATATTAGCTTGTATAAAATTGCATTGATAAAGAATCAAAAACAATGATTACAATCATGTTTTAAAATTATTATTTTTTGTGAATACCAGAAAGTCTGAAGCGGGTAATATTTTCCTATTTTTTAGTAAACGTATCCATCAGTTTCATCACTTCCAACCCATCCGCGCCGCTGCATGGATTTGGCCCTTTATTCAGGAAATAGTCCACTACTTTTTCTATCATTGGTTCCTGTACATGGGGCAAAATATCAAAAGAAAATTTTTCCAATTTTCCTTTCACGGCAAGTATTAGGGGTTGTGCATCAAAGACGCTAAAACTTATTTTACCTGATGCGCCAATTATTTCACAGTGATCTTTTTCTTCACCGGCAGGTGCATCAAAGCACCATAAACCACTAAAAGCAACTCCTTTTTTAAACTGAATATTACCCACCACCACATCATCCACAATATGCACCGCAGACTGATTTATAGCTATCCCGGCCGCCTTTTCAACCGGACCGAAAAAATAATTCATGAGGTCAAGCTGATGGGGTGCCATATCGTGAAATAAACCACCACCGGAGATTAGTGGATCAATTCGCCAGGTGGTTTTGGGCTGTAGTAATTCGTCGGATGTTAATGATTTTTTAAAATAGTCCAGCCTTGCAAAACGGATATCGCCGATTGCTTTATCATCCAGCAAATGTTTTATTTTCATAAACAGTGGCTGTGCCCTGCGGTAATGCGCCACCGTAAGTTTTACTTTTTTTGAATCCGCATACCGGGTAATTTTATTGGCCGTTTCAGCATTAATTGTCATTGGCTTTTCCACATACACCGGCTTTCCCGCATCAATAGCCGCAATCGCATAAGCTTCGTGCGAAGATGGTGGAGTAGCAATATATATCGCATTCACCTCAGGGTCATTTATAAGTTTGTTGGCATCATCGTACCATTTAGGCACTTTATGCCGTTGGGCAAAGTCCTTTGCTTTTACGCCATCCCTTCGCATCACCGCCACCAAAGATGAATTTTTTACTTTAGCAAATGCAGGCCCGCTTTTTATTTCAGTAACATCCCCACATCCAATAATCCCCCAGTTAATTTTATTCATAATGCTGATTAGTTTAATTGCTATTTGGATGTAAGCCAAATGTAATCAAAGTTCAAAGGGCTGAAAAACTTATTGTTCCTGTTCATAATAAATCATGTAATATTTTCTGCCATCTGTATCCGTACCTGATCAGGACTTAATAATTGAGGTATTTAAGGAGTTTATTTACTACAGTTAAATTATTTCCATTTAGAAAAAGTAGCGTGTTGAATTAGATATTGATTAGAAGCTAAAATGAAAGTACCAGGTTACCCTTTAAAAATACCGTATAGGATGGGTATTATATAACAAATTAAAAATAATATTATGGCCTTATAAAAATTTGAAACTTAATCCGGTTGAATAACAGAAATAAAAACGTAATCCGTAAAGGGATTGATTTTAAAAACCCCAAGTAAAATATTAATACCGCAGGTATTTATTCCGGCGATCCGGAAAGTAATTAGCAGCATTTTGAAAAATAGAAGTAAATATAATCCCTAAAATTTGCAGGCATGCTATAATGGATCCGTATTTTTTTCAACAGGATAAACAAATTTAAAACAAGGTGGATTTAAGCAAATTATACTTCAATCAAAAACCTGCATTAATATCGGTTGCGATCATTATTAAAACCACCCGGCCTGTTAAATCCACCGCCACCACCGCCTGGCCTGTTACCACCCGGCCTGTTACCCGAACCAGCGCTCCGGTCTTCCGCCTCTTTCACTACCAATGGTTTTTTGCCGAGAGAAATATCATTCATGCTTTCGATAGCATCTTTTGCTTCCAAACTGTTCGGCATTTCTAAAAATGCGAACCCTTTGCTTTTTCCGGTTTCCCTGTCAATGGCAACTTTAGCGGAAGTAACAGTGCCAAATTTTTCAAATATTTCTTCCAGCTCCGCATCATCCAAGTCATAAGGTAAGCCGGCTACAAAGATTTTCATTTTGGTAATTTTTTGTAAATGTACATAACTTATGCCTGTAATACCATTGTGCCCCGCTAAAAACTTTTGATTTGTTTTAAACGGAAGTATTTTGAATTTAAAGTCTGTTGGGTATTTTTAAATTTTCTTGCGCCGGCTACGCATTCAATGTGCGCCATTCGTTTTCCAGGATGCTCATTTCTATCATACTCCACCAGGCATCACGGTACCAAAGTATATCCCGTTGAATGCCTTCCGTAATGAACCCACTCTTTTCATAACATTTAGTGGCAGGAATATTATTTTGATACACCCCAAGACTAACTCGGTGCAAATCCAGCTCTTCAAAAGCGATTTTCAAAACCGCCTTTATCATACCCTGGCAACAGCCTTTACCACGTTCGGCTGTATTACCAATCAATA
>JAVHOI010000270.1:0-2276 GCA_036169975.1 Ferruginibacter sp.
TTTCGTATTTTCCGTACATCAATTATTCCCTGTACCAATGTTGTATCTGTTTTCATTACCTAAGCCGCAGTGGCGGAAGTTTTATAATTCAACAAAAAAAAATCACCAACTAATTATTCATCACCTATCACTTTAACCTAATCCTTCCACTCTAAGCCCTCCTCTATCAAATGGTTTATATATGCACGTACGGCAGGAAGTGGGATCTTTTCCGTTACGTCATATACAAAGGCATGAATGAGTAATGCCTTTGCTTTTGCATCCCCTATGCCCCGTGCTTTTAAATAAAACAAAGCGTCTTCATTGAATTGCCCGATTGTGGAACCATGGCTGCACTTTACATCATCCGCAAAAATTTCCAATTGCGGTTTGGAATCAACCACCGCTTTATTGCTCAGCATCAGGTTATTATTCTTCTGGAAAGCATTGGTTTTTTGCGCATCTTTTCTCACCAATATTTTGCCATTGAAAACCGCTGTGGCTTCATCTTTCATCACACCCTTATACAATTCATTGCTCATGCAATGCGGCTTCAGATGATCAACGATGGTATGGTTATCTATCAACTGTTGCCCACCGGCAAGATATAAACCGTATAAATGACTTTCAATATTTTCTCCATCCAATGAAACATTCAGGTTGTTGCGCAACAATCCTGTTCCGGGAAAAGATGCCTTGTAATTATTGTAAAGGCTTGAAGCCCGCTGCACAATTTCCGTGTGATGAATGTAACTGGTTTTTTCACTACCTGTCTGAATATAATAATGCTGCAACCGTGCCTGCTCACCCACTACTATTTCTGAAACATTGTTCACAAAAAATTTACTTTCACCATCAGCGTTTATAAAGCTTTCAATAATGCTTAGTCCGGCATTTTCACCCATTACAAAAAGATGCCGCGGTTGTAAAAAAAGGTCGCTGCGGGAAGAAAGTATATGAATAATATGTATCGGTTTATCAACAACCGTTTTGTTTTTTATTTCAATAAATAGACCATCACGGAATAATGCCGAATTTAATGCGGCAAAATGATATTTATCCAGGGCAATGTATTTTCCAAAATGCGCTTTGAATGCGGGTGTGTTCATTGCCGATGAAAGCGTGGAAACAAAAATGTTTTCACCCGGAATGTTGTCGGAAAGATCAGATTGATATTGGCCGTTCACCAGTACAACGTGATAGCAATCGAGTTTATTAATTTTTGCTCCTGCAATTGATTCATCACTAATCGTCAATGGTTCTTCATCATACTCCGTTGTAAAATCATCCTTTAAAAAGGGAATAAGATTAATATATTTCCAATCCTCCACCTTTCTGTTTGGGAAACCAAGTTGCTTAAATTGTTCAAAAGCGTTTTGCCTTAGTGTTTGCAATTCCTTTGTTTCGGAAGTGGATGACAAAACGGAACGCAGTTCAAAATCAGCGATGAACTGATCGTATAAGGATGTTGTTATTTGTTTGATCATGAATATTATTTTATGCCGGTACCTTTTCCTTTGAGGCTTCTTTCAGCCAGTCGTATCCTTTTTCTTCCAGTTCAAGGGCCAGCTCTTTACCACCGGTTTTAGCGATCTGCCCATTGTACAATACATGTACGAAGTCGGGCACGATATAATCCAATAACCGCTGGTAGTGCGTGATAAGGATAAAAGCGTTTTTATCCGACCGAAGTTTATTCACCCCTTTCGAAACAATCCGCAACGCGTCAATATCAAGGCCGGAATCCGTTTCATCCAAAATAGCCAATTTAGGATCAAGCATGGCCAGTTGAAAAATTTCATTTCTCTTTTTCTCCCCACCTGAAAAACCTTCGTTCAAAGAGCGGTTGGTAAGCGCCGCGTCAAACTCTACCAGTTTTTGTTTTTCTTTAACCAATTTCAGGAACTCCTTTGCCTGCATTGCCGGCAGGTTGCGGTATGTCCTGATCTCATTCATGGCTGTTCTTAAAAAATTAATATTAGACACACCTGGTATTTCTATTGGATATTGAAACGCCAGGAATACGCCCTCCCTTGCACGGTCTTCCGCGGGCATTTCCAGCAGGTTCTTACCATCAAGCCATACTTCCCCGCCTGTTACTTCATACGTCTGGTTTCCCGCCAACACCGCCGCCAGCGTGCTTTTTCCTGAACCATTCGGTCCCATGATGGCGTGTATCTCACCTGTTTTTACTTCAAGGTTTACACCTTTTAATATTTCGTTCCCTTCAACAGATGCCCTTAGATTTTTTATAATTAACATGTTGTTCGTTTATTAATTTTTATTGGGTGGTTTGT
>JAVHOI010000271.1:0-21664 GCA_036169975.1 Ferruginibacter sp.
TCCACTGTTATGTAACTAAGATCCTGGTTATTCGCTTTGATGGTTTTTTTATCTGCAACCAATTGAAGGCTTACCGCATCGCTGGCAGTAACGAGCACTGCTGAATTAATGATTTTATTATTAGCATGTATCCAACCGCTTTTAGTATTCCCTGTTGATAAAATACCTGCCAGGCAGCCATAAATTTTGTTGAGCGGTCAGTCTTTTTTTTACCCAGTGATTTGCCATTTAAAAATAATTCAACCTGTGTACAGGAGGAATAAATATTTACTTCCAGCAGTTTGTTCTCATAGCCTTCCCAATTCCAGTTGCTTACCGCATCTTTTGGTTTGGTAAAAGCAAAGAATTCAAAAGAGAAAGTAAATACATTAAAACTTAGGGCAATTATCTGTTTAATTAAATGATTTTTTAAAATTACCTCACCAATACCCGGAGTAGAATAATTTCTATTGATAAAATTCAGTCAGCCTTAAAACATGATTCAATATAATGGATAATATTAGTACAGGTAGATTTTGTTAAAATATTTTATACTTTAAAACATTACTTACTGCTTTCCGAAAACATTTGAAAAATCCGGCTTATTTTCGCCTTTTAATTTTTATGAAAGAAATAAAAAATATCATCCTTGATTTAGGCGGCGTATTGATAAATATAGACTATCACAAAACCGCTGAAGCCTTTAAAATGCTGGGTGTGCGGCAATTTGATGAACTGTACTCGCAGGCAAATGCCAACCATTTATTTGAGGCATTGGAAACCGGAGAAATTTCCGAAGAAAGCTTTTACCTATCCATACATCAGCATTGCAGCCCAGACTCAACCAGGCAGCAAATACAAACAGCATGGAACGCTATATTGCTCAATTTTAGAAAGGAAAGTTTGACTGAATTAGAAAAATTAAAAAATAAATACAACCTGTTTCTATTAAGCAATACAAACAGTATCCATCTTACAGCCTTTAATCAAATATTAAGGGAAGATACCGGCAAAACATCACTCGATGAGTATTTTATAAAATGCTATTATTCGCACATTATTCAGAAGCGCAAGCCTTATGCAGCCACTTATCAATGGGTTTTAAATGATGGAGGTATGGCTGCATCCGAAACGCTTTTTATTGATGATTCCATTAATAACATAAAAGGTGCGGAAGAGGCAGGAATAAGGACACATTTATTATTGCCAACTGAAAAGATTGAAGATTTGAAACTAATTTAGGAGCAATATGCTAACCTCTAATCAGATTCTGATGCGAACCGCTTTATAATTAGTTGGGTAATTTTGAATTGTCTGAGAACTTCTCTCACCGCTAAAGACCGGGATTGTTATTTGACTTCCTCAAATTCAATGTAGTCATCGTTCTTACCGGAAGGGGCAGCGGGGGTTTTGTTGGCATTAAATTTTGAAGATTGTTGTTGTTGCTGGTTCATCTTTTCCTGCATTTGAGCACTCATATCCCCAAACTGTTTTTTTACTTGTTTGGTAGTATTTACAACAGGGATAATAAAGTCGAAAATTAATTTATATAAAAGGTAGAGCGCAAATAGCTCAAACGCAAGTCTGAAAATGTTCATGATGTAAAGGTATAAATCAATTAAAAATAAACCTGTTAAAATTTCAGGATAATTCTTGTTTCTAAAAACTATTTAATTCTTTACTATTTTGGCGGTTTATTATTACTTACCTATATTTGCAAACGGAAAATGAAGCAAAAGAAGGGAACGATTACCGTTCCCTTCTTCTTTTACTATGACCCAAGACACAACATCCATACAGGCGATAGAAACTTTGACAAGCCAACTGCTGTCTGATTCAGAAGATACCTTTCTTGTTTCGGTTCGCATCAGACCTGTCAATAACATTAAAGTTTTCCTGGATGCTGATTCGGGATTAAACATAGACAAGTGTGTAAAAATCAACCGGGCGATGTACAGGGCGATTGAAGAAAAAGGCTGGTTTCCGGATGGTAATTTTTCTTTGGAAGTGTCCAGTCCGGGTGTAGGAGAGCCTTTGAAATTACTGCGACAATACAAAAAAAACGTTGGTAGAAACGTGGAAGTGATTTTGAATGATGACACGAAAAAGGAAGGCAGGATGATAGACGCAAATGAAGAATTTATTCAACTGGAATACACTGAAGGAAAAAATAATAAAGCGGTTACAACGATGAAAGCGATTCCTTTTGACAAAATAAAACAAACAACAGTTCAGATTTCATTTTAATTAACAAACAAAACCCCCTGCCGGCGGGGAAACAAAAGTGAGGCTGGTTAGGTCTATGGCACGTATTAATTTGATTGATTCCTTTCAGGAATTTAAAGAGGCGGAAAACATTGATCGTCCTACGTTGATGAAAGTAATGGAAGATGTATTTAAAACATTGATCCGCAAAAAGTATGGAAGCGATGATCAGTTCGACGTAATTGTAAATGACCAAAAGGGGGACCTGGAAATTTTCAGGCGTCGTATGATCGTTGATGACGGTGATATTTATAATACGTTAACCGAAATAGAATACAGCAATGCCATTAAAATAGAGCCGGATTATGCCGTTGGCGAAGAGTTGTACGAAGAATTTGACATTCAAAAAGAATTTGGCCGCAGGGCGATACTGGCTGGTAAGCAAACCCTCGCAAGCCGTATCAACGACCTGAAGAAAAATTTGTTAATTAAAAAATACGAAGACCGGGTAGGCGATATTGTAAGTGGCGAAGTGTATCAGGTTTGGAAAAAAGAGGTATTGCTTTTAGATGAAGAAGGCAATGAAATGATTTTACCAAAATCAGAACAAATACCATCCGACTACTTTAAAAAAGGAGAAAATGTAAGAGGGGTAGTAAAAAAAGTGGAACTAAAAAACAGCCAGGCGGTGATTGTTGTTTCAAGAACCAGCTCCTCATTTCTTGAAAAATTATTGGAGATTGAAGTTCCTGAAATATTCGATGGATTAATAGTGGTGAAAAAGATTGTGAGGGATCCGGGAGAAAGAGCAAAAATTGCGGTAGAAAGTTTTGATGACAGGATAGACCCGGTAGGTGCCTGTGTAGGCATGAAGGGCAGCCGGATACATGGCATTGTACGGGAATTAAAAAATGAAAATATTGATGTAATAAACTGGACCAATAATATCCAGTTATTAATTCAACGCTCGCTTACGCCCGCTAAAATTACCAGCATTGATCTTGACGAAGAAAAGAAACACGCAACCGTATATTTAAAACCCGACCAGGTTTCCCTTGCTATTGGCCGCCGTGGCGTTAATATTAAATTAGCCTGCGAATTAACAGGTTATGAAATAGATGTGTTCAGGGATAATGAAGGTGAAGTAGATGAATTTGATATTGACCTTGAGGAGTTCAGCGATGAAATAGAATCATGGGTAATAGAAGCGCTTAAAAAAGTAGGATGCGATACCGCCCGCTCTGTATTAGATTTATCAGCGGAAGAACTGGAACGCAGGACAGACCTGGAAAAAGAAACGATTGCGGATGTACTGAGAATTTTAAATGAAGAATTTGAAAAAGAATAGGACAAAAGGGTTTGTTGATCAACAAACAACTGCTATACCAATGCAGTAAAATATAATACGGATTAAAAAATAAGAATGTCAGAAAAAGCAACAATAATATTACCAAGGGCAATGAAAGCGGCCATTGAATTCAACGTAAGTAAAGATACACTTGTTGAATTTCTGGAGAGCAAAGGGTTTAGTCCGGAAGAAATGAATCGGGATTTTAAACTTTCGGAAGATATGTACCGTATTGCCCAGTCCGAGTTTCAACAAGATAAAGTAGCAAAGCAAAAAGCGGAAAAGGTTGAATTGATTAAAGGTTCCGGTGTTGCAGAACCTAAAAAGAAAAAGGACGAAGAAGATCTTTCTTTTAGAAAAAAGGAATCTATAGCAATACCAGCATCCGCAGTGTCTCCGGTAATTGAAAAAACAGTTGAGGAAAAACCTGTCGAAGTTAAAGAGATAGAATTGCCTCCTCCTGCTTTAGAAAAGCCAGTTGAGGAAGAACCAATACCAGAAGTCCCTGAGAAAGAAAAGCAGATTGAAGAAAAGCCTTTGGCCGAACCTCAGGTTGAGGAAAAAACGGTATCTAAAACACCCGGGGTAGAAATTACCAGGATTGAAGCTCCTGAACTGGAAGCTCCTAAAGTGGTAAGTAAAATTGACCTGAACACTATTGACTCTTCTACCAGACCAAAAAAAGCAACTAAAAAGAAGGAAGAAAAAGCGCCTGCTTCAGTACCACCTCATAAAGCCATCAAAAAAACAGAAGAAAAACCGGTAAAAAAAATTGAAGAAAAACCGATACCAGAAATTCAGCCGGAAGAAGTAAAAGCGGATGCACCTGTACTGATAGAAAATATTAAAGCAGACAGATTGGAAGGCCCAAAAATATTGGGGAAAATTCAATTGCCTTTAGATAATGATACCCGGCCCAAAAGGGATAATGACGACAAGAGAAAACGTAAGCGCATTCCTATTGAAAGAAAAGGTGGCGCTCCCCCCAGGCCAGGACAAGGTCAGCCTGGTCAGGGTCAGCCAAATCGAGGCTCACAGGGACAGGTTCATCAAAGGCCGGGTCAGGGCGGCGTACAGCAGCAAAGGCCTGTTGGAGGAAATAATGATCAAAACAGAAATCGTCCAAACACAGGCACTGGTGCTCCAGGAACCAGCAGGCCACAACACGGACAGGGAGGTGGACGATTCAATAATAACAGGAATTCAGCTCCACCTGCACGCAGGGAAGACAGAGAAATTGACGCAAAAGAAATTCAGGATAAAATAAAGGAAACACAGGCTAAGTTATCTGGTGGCGGTGGCCGCGGAAAAAGCTTAAAAGCTAAATACCGCAAAGCCAAACGGGATGAAATGGCCGAACAAAGAGGCGCAGAAGGCGATGAGGGAAATAAACTTCAGGTAACTGAATATGTTTCCGTAAGTGAGCTTGCGGGTTTAATGGAAGTAAGCTTTGCGGATGTCATCAGCAAATGTATGAGCCTTGGTATCATGGTATCCATCAACCAGCGCTTAGAAGCCGATGTGATTGAATTGGTTGCAAGTGAGTTTAATTATGAAGTAGAATTTATAGGCGTAGAAGATGCCGCGGAACTGGCTGAAGATGATCTGGAAGATCATGCAGATGATCAAAAACCAAGAGCGCCGATTGTTACCATAATGGGGCATGTAGATCATGGTAAAACATCTTTGCTCGATTATATCCGAAAAACAAATGTAATTGCCGGCGAAGCGGGCGGCATTACACAGCATATTGGTGCTTACGAAGTAAAGTTGAAAGATGGCCGCGGTATTACGTTTCTTGATACGCCAGGCCATGAAGCCTTTACGGCGATGAGGGCACGTGGTGCGAAAGTTACTGATATTGCAGTGATCGTAGTGGCAGCGGATGATGCCGTGATGCCTCAAACCAAGGAAGCCATTTCGCACGCCCAGGCCGCCAATGTGCCAATGATATTTGCTATAAACAAAATTGACAGGGAGGGCGCTAACCCTGAAAAAATAAAAGAGCAACTAGCCGCCATGAATATATTGGTGGAAAGCTGGGGTGGCAAGTATCAGAGCCAGGAAATAAGCGCCAAGCAAGGACTGAACATTGATTTGTTAATGGAAAAAATTTTATTGGAAGCGGATATTCTTGAACTGAAAGCCAATCCTGATAAAGTGGCCAATGGAACGGTGATAGAAGCATCGCTTGATAAAGGACGTGGATATGTAGCAACGATCCTGGTACAAAACGGCACCCTGAAATTAGGTGACATGATCGTATCCGGCCAAAATTTTGGCAAAGTAAAAGCCATGTACAACGAGCGCAACCAACGCAGTGAAATAGCCCCGCCATCTACGCCTGTATTAATATTGGGTTTAAATGGCGCCCCTCAGGCTGGCGAAACTTTCAAGGTTTATACAAATGAAAGCGAAGCAAGGGAAAAGGCCTATCAACGTGGACAGATTTTGAGGGAGCAGGGTATGCGGGCTAAAAAACATATTACACTGGACGAGATCGGGCGCAGGTTGGCTTTGGGCAACTTTAAAGAATTAAATGTAATTATTAAAGGTGATGTGGATGGTTCAGTAGAAGCCTTAAGCGATTCGTTACAGAAATTGAGTACCGAAGAAATCGTAGTAATGGTGATACATAAAGCTGTGGGCGCTATTACGGAAAGCGATGTTACGCTTGCCAATGCATCAGATGCGATTATCATTGGGTTTAATGTACGCCCATCTATTCAGGCGGCACGTTTGGCAGAGGCTGAATCAATACAGATCAAATTATATTCTATCATCTACAATGCCATCGAAGAGATCAGGAGTGCGATGGAAGGTATGCTTGAACCAGGTGTTGAAGAAAAGATATTGGCAAATGTGGAGATTAAGGAAATGTACAAATTTGATAAAGCTACTGTTGCAGGTTGTATTGTATTGGATGGTAAAATAGCCAGGAATAACCGGATACGTTTGGTAAGGGATGGCATTGTAATATTTACCGGCGAGCTTGGTAGTTTGAAACGTTATAAAGATGATGTGAAAGAAGTAACGAACAATATGGAGTGCGGACTCACCATAAAAAATTATGCGAATATCCAAGTTGGTGATATAGTAGAGGCTTTTGAAGAAGTGGAAGTGAAGCGGACATTGTAATTATGTGTGATTTTTCGATGCCTGATTTTTATTGTCCGGGCAGTAGGGCAATGATTATGCATCGTTTCAAAACACATTTTTCAAACACAGGATTCCGCATCTAATCTTTTGTTAAACATAATTATTAAAGGGCTATTGATGAAATAGCTCTTTATTTTTGGCCAATCCAGTTATTTTATATTTACAAAGCGGTGGTAGAATTTGGCGCACAAATAATTAACCTGATTATTTTAATATCATGAAAATAAAAAAACTTTTCTTACTGGCGATTGCTAATTGCCTTCTGTTGTCAATTTCTATTGCCCAGCCTAAAAAAATGGTGGCAGATAAGGTCATTGCGGTTGTAGGAGATAAGATTGTATTAAAGAGTGACATTGACAATAGTATCCAGGATATGGAACGACAGGGAATGGAAATCCCAAAAAATG
Source organism: Ferruginibacter sp. (assembly GCA_036169975.1). Lineage (GTDB taxonomy): Bacteria > Bacteroidota > Bacteroidia > Chitinophagales > Chitinophagaceae > Ferruginibacter. Next base: position 7,099 of record JAVHOI010000271.1, read on the forward strand.
CCAGGTGCCTCACCCTTGAACAAGCCATGGGAATTAAAGCGTTGGTACTACAGGCAGAAAAGGATTCGTTGCCAGTAACAGAAGAAGAAATAGCCGCTGATATTGATAACCAGATCCGTTATTTTATAGGTGCTTATGGATCAAAGGAAAAACTGGAGGAGATTTCCGGCAAAACCATTTATCAGTTGAAAGATGATTTTAAGGAAGGCTTCAGGGATAGAAAGCTGGCAGGTGCTATGCGTAACAAAATTGTGGAAGGTATAAGGATTACACCAAAAGAAGTTAATATCTATTTTGATAAATTACCCAAAGATAGTTTGCCCTTTTATGAAAGTGAATTGGAAATCGGCCAGGTAGTGCGGTATCCAAAGGCCAGCCGCGATGCGGAAGAATATGCCCTGGATCAATTGAAAGACTTTAAGGTCCAATTGGAGAGCGGCAGAAAGGATATGAAAACATTGGCTGCCTTGTATTCAGATGATCCCGGCAGCAAAGATAAATCGGGCCAGTATGACATTAACCGTAATGAAAAACAATGGGATCCTGTATTTATCGCAAAGGCTTTTTCATTAAAGGAAGGCCAGATCTCAAACCCGTTTAAAACAAGGTTTGGCTATCATATTGTTCAAATGATAAGCCGTGCCGGAGATGATGCTACTGTCCGCCATATTTTAAAAATACCACAGGTAACCAAAACGGAACTGGATGAAGGCATAGAAAAACTTGATACGGTAAGGTCGCAGTTGATTGCGGGGACGATCCAGTTTGGAGAGGCCGTAAATAAGTATAGTGAAGATGATGCCAGCAAATTCACAGGTGGCAGAAAAACAAATGCGGAAGGCGGCACGAATATTACAATTGACCAGTTGGATAAAGACATGGTAGTAATGATGAAGGATTTAAAGGTAGGGCAATACTCACAGCCAACGGAATTTACGGATGAAAAAGGAAAGAAGGGCGTTAGAATTGTTTACCTGATGAGCAGAACGGAACCGCACCGGGAAAACATGAAGGATGATTATAACAAAATAGCCCAAAAGGCTTTGGAAGTAAAAAAGAATGACGCATTGGAAAAATGGTTTAATCAGAAAATTTCTAATTTTTATATAATGGTAGATAACGATTATAAGGATTGCGAAGAAATGAAAAAGTGGACAACTTCGGCTAATGCAACGGCTGTGGTAAAATAGTAAAATCATAAAAAATTAAAAGCGTTCCGATAACAATCGGAACGCTTTACTTTTGCAGGTAATTGTCTGAACAATGATTTTTGGTATCAACACATTTATTCAAAATCAATAGGATCATGTCAAAGCAAATTTATAAAAACTCAATAATCAAATCAATCAGACAAAACTTAGATCAGACAAACAAATAAATAATTTTGATAGATAAAAAAAAACTTAAACAGGAACAAAAAACAGTATTGGTGGGTGTAGTAACCCCCAACCAGTCGGAACTAAAACTCAATGAATACCTGGATGAACTCTCCTTTTTATCAGAAACAGCCGGCGTGATTGCGGTGAAAAGGTTTACCCAAAAACTTGCACATCCCGATAGCAGGACCTTTGTGGGAAAAGGTAAACTGGAAGAAATAAAAAAATATGTAAGCCTGCACAGAGATGTGGAACTGGTAATATTTGATGATGAACTGACAGGTTCACAAATTCAAAATATAGAGAAGGAACTGGGTGTAAAAACCATTGACCGGAGTGATCTGATATTAGACATCTTCGCAAGCCGTGCAAAAACCGCCCAGGCAAAAACACAGGTTGAGCTGGCGCAATACCAATACATTTTACCAAGGCTTAAAGGAATGTGGAAACACCTTGAAAGGCAGGGTGGTGGCGTGGGTACAAGGGGGCCTGGTGAAACAGAAATAGAAACGGATCGCCGTATCGTAAAAGATAAAATCAGTTTATTACGAAAACGCTTAACCGAAATAGACAGGCAATCCTCTACACAACGCCAGGAAAGAGGCGAATTTATCAGGGTCTCTTTAGTAGGCTATACCAATGTAGGTAAATCCACCATCATGAACCTGCTAAGCAAAAGTGATTTATTCGCTGAAAATAAATTATTTGCTACACTTGATACTACCACCCGCAAAGTTGTATTTGAACAGACCCCGTTCCTGTTGAGTGATACCGTTGGTTTCATTCGTAAACTGCCCCATCATTTGGTAGAGAGTTTTAAGAGTACTTTGGATGAAGCAAGAGAGGCGGATATATTATTGCATGTAGTGGACATTTCCCACCCGCAGTACGAGGAGCAACTGGCCGTGGTAAATAAGACGTTGGCGGAATTAGGCGCCTCCGAAAAACCAACCGTAACTATTTTTAATAAAATGGATAAATATGAAACCGAAGCATTTGACCAATGGCTGGAACCCGAAGTGAAAAAAGAAATTTTGAATGATTTGAAACAACGCTGGCAAAACGAAACAAAAGATAATTGCGTATTCGTATCAGCCACCGAAAAAATAAATATTGAAGCATTACGCCAAACTATTTTAAATAAAGTTCGGGATATGTACCAGATAAGATATCCTTACAGGGCTGAGTTTTTTTATTGATAAGTTTCCCTGCGGTTTACACAAAGTAAATTTCAAAAAAAAAGTCAGGAAAAAAGTTGAAAAAAGGAGGAAAAAAGGGAGAAGAAAAAGCAATGAAAGAAAAAAAATATATTTGGCATAGGGTTGAGGTTAGTTTCGAAGCGATAAGTTTTTCATCAAATTCAATGGCGGAAGCAGAAGTAGCGGGAAGAACAATATGTGTTATATTACAAAAAGATAACCTGCTTGCCTGTACCCAAAAATGTCCACATGCCGGTGGAACAATGTCTGATGGTTTTTTGGATGCGATGGGAAATATTGTTTGCCCGCTGCATCGTTACAAATTCAACCTTCAGAACGGACAAAATGTAAGTGGGGAAGGATATTTTTTAAAAACCTATCCAATAGAAATAAGAAATGAAGGTGTATTTGTAGGTTTTGAAGAAAATAACCTGGTTAATTGGCTGAAATAGTTATTTTATTTTTTAATGAAAACTAAAATGCCTTATTTTTGCCACCCGGTCAAAAAAAACATATTCCTCCTTAGCTCAGTTGGTTAGAGCATCTGACTGTTAATCAGAGGGTCGCCCGTTCAAGTCGGGCAGGGGGAGCAGAACAGTAAAGGGTTTCAATTTCCTGAAACCCTTTTTTATTAAAACAGGTTAACCATTTTTTTACTAATTGCGATAATTTAAATCACCTTATTGAATTAGGAATATAATTCGCAAACCGAATATTGGCAACGCTTATCTTAGTTCCAGAGGAATTTTTGGTGGGTAGAAAATTACCAAAATTAAAATAAACATTCTGGCGTTTGATGCAAATGGCAATAAGAGTGTTTTTCAGTCTGCTTCCGTTAAATATTTCTACAACCAAAGTTCGGAATTATGCACATTATCTGTTTTATATAAGAATTTAATTTTTTTTCATTTGTGCTATTATTACATATTGTTTTTTATTCTTATTTTTTTTCGGCTTTCAAAAAAATTGCTGAAATTTAAAAGTTAATTTTTAGCAGATACCTGGTTTAACAAAGTAAGAAAAACTATTTTCAACAGCATTCTTTCCGCATCCTCACTTCACACCACTTTAAATAATGGGGGTATATTTATTTCCTCTCACTACTTATCCTCAACGGCTCTATTCGTACCTTCGCTTCATGGCAAATTATTTAGATGACCTCAACGAACCTCAGCGTGAAGCAGTAATGTATAAGGATGGACCAATTATGATTATTGCAGGAGCGGGTAGTGGAAAAACAAAGGTATTAACTACACGTATTGCCCACCTGATAGACTTTCATAATGTGGACGCCTTCAATATTCTGGCACTTACTTTTACCAATAAAGCGGCTAAAGAAATGAAAGAACGCATTGAAAAAACGCTGGGCAATTCGGAGGCCCGTAATTTATACATTGGTACATTTCACAGTGTGTTTGCAAGGATATTAAGGGGCGAAGCTAACAAAATTGGTTATCCAAATAACTTTACTATTTACGATACAGATGATGCAAAGAGTGTGCTGAAAACCGTAATTAAAGAAATGGCGCTGGATGACAAACACTATAAACCCAACATGGTTTACAACAGGATATCTTCTGCCAAAAACAGCCTGATCAGCTCGGAGGAATACATAAATGACTGGGCACTTCAACAGGAGGATGGAAGAGCCAATCGCCCGATGACCGGCAAAATCTATGACGCCTATAACAAACGCTGCTTTAAAAACGGCGCAATGGATTTTGATGACCTTTTGTTTAAAATGTACATATTACTAAAGAACCACCCTGACGCATTAAGTAAATACCAGCGTAAGTTTAAATACATCCTGATTGATGAGTACCAGGATACCAATACTTCGCAGTACGAGATCATAAAATTACTTGGCGCCATGCATGAGAATGTTTGCGTGGTGGGGGATGATGCACAAAGTATCTATAGTTTCAGGGGCGCAACCATTGAAAATATCCTTCAGTTCGCGAAAGATTATGATGATGTAAAAGTGGTAAAACTGGAACAGAACTACCGCAGCACTAAAAGTATATTGAATGTGGCCAATGAAATTATTGGTAATAATAAAAATCAATTACCTAAAAAACTATGGACCGATAAAGAAGAAGGCGATAAAATAAAATTGGTTCGTACAGCAACTGATAATGAAGAGGGGAAATTTGTAGCAGATACAATACAGGAGGAAAAGCTGCGCAATCATTTTTTTAATAACGAGTTTGCCATTTTATACCGCACTAATGCACAAAGCCGGAGTTATGAAGAATGCCTGCGGCGGATGAATATCGCCTACCGGATTTATGGGGGTCTTTCATTTTACCAGCGCAAAGAGGTTAAAGATTTTGTAGCTTATTTAAGAATTGTGGTAAATCCAAATGATGAGGAAGCTTTAAAACGTATCATCAATTACCCCACCCGTGGAATTGGCAAAACGAGTATGGACAGGGCGGTGCTGGCTGCGAATGAAAACAATATTACTTTGTGGGAGGTATTAGAAAATGCAAGGACTTATGGATATAAGGCGGGTATCTTAGATGCTATTAACGACTTTGTTTTGATGATTAGAATGTTTCAAAGTGAGTTGGCAAAAAAAAATGCTTACGATCTTGCAATCATTGTTGGTAAAAGCACTCAAATTGTAAAAGATCTTTTTAATGATAAAACTACCGAGGGTCTGGCAAGGTATGAGAATGTGCAGGAATTGCTAAACTCTATTAAAGAGTTTATAGAAACACCAATGAATGAAGAAGATGGTGAGGTGGGTGATAAAACTCTTGGAAGCTACCTGCAGCAAATTACTTTACTAACAGATACTGATAATGATAAAGAAGATGCAGATAGTGTAAAATTAATGACAATACATGCTGCGAAGGGGCTTGAGTTTAGTTGTGTTTTTTTGGGTGGCCTGGAAGAAACAATTTTTCCAAATGCCATGTGTATCAATACAAGGGAAGAGCTGGAAGAAGAACGGAGGTTGTTTTATGTAGCCATCACAAGAGCTAAAACAAAATTATGGCTTACTTATGCCAATGCACGCTATCGCTTTGGCCAGTTGCAGCAAAATGAGCCCAGCCGCTTTATTGATGAAATGCCTGCTGATTATATTGATAAAAGTTTTGCCGGAGGTGGCATCCGTAACCAGGTCGGACATAGCAATAATTGGGGCGGCAGTTCGTTCGACAGAAGTGGTGCGGGAGGAAGCAATTGCAGAACGGCACAGCCAACTGTTAAAAGGGAAGAAAAAAGCAGATCGGCTTATTTAGTGCCTTCAAGGCTTCAAACCAAAGAGCATACCCCTTCGGCGGACTTCGCTCCAAGTGATACAAGCAACCTACAGGCAGGCCAAAAAGTAGAGCATCAAAAATTTGGTTTTGGTGAGGTTATTAAAATGGAAGGCGCTGCACACAATCCGATTGCAACTGTAAATTTTGATTTAAATGGGGAGAAAAAAATAATGCTTAATTATGCAAAATTGAGGATACTTGAATAGAACTTTAGAACGGATTCTAAATGCTGGTGAGAATTTATACCAATAGGTTTTTTTATAATTCATAATAGGCGCCCTTATTTGAAGAATCATATGTACAGACAGATTATATTTTCGAAATAGGAAATTATTTGGTGCTATCTGCTTCATCAAAAGGTAAGGCATTCCTTTGTTGTACCATACTTGTTACCTTTGTATCGAAATTTTTAAATATAAATATATGATCAAAACAGGCAACCCGGTTATAAGTATTTATACAGAGATGACACCAAATCCGGAAACCATGAAATTTGTGGCTAACAAATTATTATATCCTGGAAAAAGTATTGATTTCCCGGATGAAATAAGTTCGGTTCCTTCTCCATTGGCGCTGGAGTTATTTACATTTCCATTTATTAAATCAGTTTTTATCGCTAGCAATTTTATTACCCTTACAAAAACAAACGGAACAGATAACTGGCAGGATGTAATACCAACGATTAAACAATTTTTAAAAGAATACCTGGAAGATGGAAAAGCCATAGTTAATGAAGAAGAAGTTGCTTCAATGAAACAGGATAGCAGTAATGCGGTTAGTGCTGATGATGACGATGTGGTAAAACGTATCAAAGAGTTGTTGGAAAATTATGTAAAGCCTGCCGTAGAAATGGATGGGGGTGCTATACAATTTAAAAGCTACGAAGCTGGCAGGGTGAATTTAATGTTGCAGGGAAGTTGCAGTGGTTGCCCTTCTTCCATAATAACATTAAAAGCCGGCATTGAAGGAATGATGAAAAGAATGATCCCCGAAGTGAGGGAAGTGGTTGCTGAAGCTGAATAAGAAAAATACTAAGCATCCGGGTAATTTCGTTTGCTTAATAATTTGAGCTGGAGTACTGAATAAAAAACGTACCTGCCTTTTTCCTTGTGTTTTAAGTTCTTCGCCAATAAATGTTGTTCTGAAAAAAAAGCCCGATACTGAATAAAACTTATTGATACCATATCTTCCTAATTTTAAAAAACATCGTTTATTTTTGACAGTGCTACTTTTTTATGCAATATTCAATAATTACTCCACTACAAAATCAACCTGCATATTTCCCCACATTAAAGAAACTATACCAGTTTCATTAATGGCAAAAGTCATCTTTTCATAAAATGCTTTGGTTTTGCCAAGAGTGGTAATAATCCGTAAAGCATCATCAGCCTGATTGTAACCATTGGAACCCCATAAATTTGATTTCTTATTAAAAATTATAGTCCATTCTTTTTCGCCTGGTATGGTGTATAGGCCATACTTACCAGCCGCCAGTTTATTACCGGAAATGGTTACATCTTTATTTACTTCAAAAACAGTTGCTTCATTAGCTCCTGTACGCCACACTTCGCCGAAGGGGGCAATCTCTTTACCAATAGTTCTCCCTTTTACAGATGGTTGACTGTAATCAATACTAATAGTCAAACCATTTGTTATGGAAACAGTTGCCTTAGCCGGAGGACTTGGCCTACTACTTTTATCCTGTGCGCAAGAAGTTAACGCAGATAAAGAAATGTATGCTACAGCAAATAAAGAAATAATGTTTTTCATGCTTTTTTTTGAAAAAACAAATTACAACAACTGTTCCAATAGAACTTTTTAAAGAGGATAAATGGTTACATCAATCCATGAATGAAAACAACCAAAAATTAAATAACATGTAATATATCTTTTATTACACCTTAATGGAAGAAAGAGAACCTAAAATTCCAAAAACTTTAAGCGGCCATAATATGATTAAAATAACAACAACAATATTCAGTATGCTCTTTATTTTACTATCCATTGGAATATACCTGTTAATGAGGTACAAGATTACTCCCGCAACAATTAGAACTATTAAGATTGTTAAAACTGGCATGTGATTTTTTTTAATTTTAATATAAAGCCTGACTGCGTAGAGTTACCTATATTTTTACATTAATGTGTTATAATACTATATTTAATGTTTACATTTTTCACAGATTTTTGGCGTACCGATTGTGACATTGGAAAGATGGGCTGTTTTTTATTTTAATTTTTTTAGATACTATTTTAAATTTTTTCGTTTGCAGTTTTTCAATTGGTATTCAACAAACCGCTACAGACCTTGTGGCTGGCTTTTCTCACCAATTAGGTTTGAAACTATCTTAATGCTGCTGTAAAAGGATTTCTTGTAGTACAATTCCACCTGACCCGATTTGGTAAACCCCTGATTATTCCATCCATGGTGGGGCATCCCCGAATACACAACTGTACCCTCAATAATGTTTATTATTAGAATGTTGTAATAGCCCATTTATTACCAAATTTCGTCTGGCCATAACCTTTATCTTGCCTGAAACCTATAAATTATAGCAATTACCTTCCGAAATCATCCTGTACCCTAACTATATCTTCTTCATCACTTGGTTTTGATTCATCGGTATGTCTCCAAATTTCCGCAACTATTCCCCATCCGTCAAGCCCAATTAGTCGGTGGCGTTCACCCTGTTTTAATTGAATAACGTCTCCAATATTTAATTGGATAATTTCATTTTCTTCATCTGTATTACTTGTTATTATACCAGCAATACCTCCTATCAACTTCCATATTTCAGCACGGCGGTGATGGTATTGCCAGCTTAATCTTTTTTCAGGTGCCACCACTAATATTTTGGGACTTAGTTTACCCGTTATCGCTAGTTTTTCTTTTGTAAGATGAGAAAAATACAAGTCAATAAATTTTTCCGCTTCCCCTTCATCCAAAACAAAAAAGCCACCCCACGGACGGGTATCATCCTGGCTATCTACTTTTAATTTTTGTTGATGAAGATACTCAGTAATATTTTCAAATACTAATTCTTTAGGGGTGTCTGAGGAAAAATGAAGTGACATGGTATTTTTATCTTTGGTATTTTAAGTAATAAATTTTTAAAGTTGCATCAAGAAAACACTTCCAAGGTTTCATAGAATAATGGTAAAATATTGTTCTTTTATTTTAATTAATGTGAACTGTACTATTTTAAATCCTTAAAATAAAAATTTAATGGAGCTTATTCCATCTGCCATTTAATAATCATTCAAATTACCTAATCTTTGCGTTATAAATAACCTGATTTTGTATGTATTCATCTCTACCTGCCCATAAAAACCATAAGTATTTGCACATCACTTGGATTAACACCAGAGATTCTGGAAGCCTGGCCTAATGTTCGTGGCATTATCTTGGTAAATTTTTGCCTTGCCTCATTACTCAAAGAAACTAATTTATCATAACAGAAGTTTTCGGGTATGGTCAAATTTTCCAACAGACTCATTTTGGTTACCAACTCTCTCTCTTTATTAATATAAGTTTCATATTTGGTTAGTATCTCTACCTGTTCCAGTATTTCCCGGTCAAATTCATACAAAGCTGTTTTTAATTTGGGGACTGCATTCACCATTTCGGATAAACTAATATTTGGCCTTAATAAAATTTGCAGGGCCTTTTGTCTTGAGGCCAATAATGAAGATGGTACACTTTCCAACAGGGGATTTACTTCATCCGGCTCCAAAGAAATAGTACCCAAAATATCTTTAGCCAATTTCACTGATTGGGTTTTCTTATTCACTTTATCCATTCTTTCCTGAGAAGCCAACCCAAGCCGGTAGCTTATTTCAGTCAATCGTATATCCGCATTGTCCTGCCGCAACAGCGTTCGGAATTCAGCCCTGCTGGTAAACATCCGGTAAGGTTCATCGGTGCCTTTATTAATCAAATCATCTATCAATACGCCTATATAGGCTTCGCTGCGTTTTAAAACCAAGGGATCTAATTCACGTGATTTCTGATGAGCATTTATTCCGGCCATTAACCCCTGACACGCAGCTTCCTCATAACCCGTAGTTCCGTTTATTTGTCCGGCAAAAAATAAATTTTCTATCAACTTTGTTTCCAGGTTGAACTTAAGTTGTGTTGGTGGAAAGAAATCATATTCAATAGCATAGCCAGGCCTGAACATTTTACAATGTTCAAATCCAGGTACTAATTTTAGCGCTTTATGCTGAACATCTTCGGGCAAAGAGGAAGAAAATCCATTTATATAAACCTCAATCGTATTAAATCCTTCTGGTTCTACAAATAACTGATGTCGGTCTCTTTCTGCAAACCGGTTAATCTTATCTTCAATGCTTGGACAATAGCGTGGACCAGTACCCTGAATACGACCCTGAAACATGGGGCTTTTATCAAATCCGGTTTTTAATATTTCATGAACCGCTCCGTTAGTATAGGTTATCCAGCAACTTCTTTGTTGAGTCGCAGATATTTTCGGTGTATCCAAATAGCTGAATCCAATAATATCCTCATCCCCTTTTTGCTCTTCCATTTTTGAATAGTCTATACTTCGGCCATCAAGCCTGGCCGGGGTTCCTGTTTTTAGTCTGTCGCTCTCAAAACCAAAGGCAACTAATTGCTCAGTAAGCCCGGTTACGGCCTTTTCTGCCATTCGCCCTCCACCCAATTGCTTTTCCCCTATATGAATTATGCCATTTAAAAATGTGCCATTTGTTAAGACAACGGCTTTTGAAATTATATCGTGCCCCAAACCTGTGGAAACACCATAAACCCTACCCTCTTTTATAAGCAATCCTATCACCATATCCTGGTAAAAATCAATATTGGGTGTATTTTCCAACATTTCTCTCCATTTGGCTGCAAAAAGCATTCGGTCACTCTGTGCTCTTGGACTCCACATTGCAGGGCCTTTAGAACGATTTAACATTCTAAACTGTATCATACTTTTGTCAGTAACTATACCACTGTAGCCTCCCATTGCATCAATTTCCCTTACAATCTGCCCTTTGGCAATACCTCCCATTGCAGGATTGCAACTCATTTGAGCTATAGTTTGCATATTCATCGTAATGAGCAGTACTTTACTACCAAGATTGGCAGCAGCCGAAGCAGCCTCACAGCCTGCATGACCGGCTCCTACTACTATTATATCGTATTCTGGAAACATATCTTGAACAAAGTTAATTACGTGCGAAGTATAGAACGGAGACCGGTTTATCCAAATTTTTTAATGATCGCTCTCTCCAATAAAATATCAGAAAGGCTTATACCGGTATTGAGTCTGTTAAAATCCTCCTTACTGAGTGAAGATACTATCTCAAGGTTTCCTTTGTTTTTATTGATAAAATTTACAATTGAAGGTTCGATTACAATATTTGAAGCTACAATTTTATTGATTTTTTCAATCATTTTTAAACAAAGGGAATAGCCGGTTTTATTATAAAGTGCTTCGAAATATGGTTTGACAGCCAATATATCAATACGATTTCTTCCGTTTTTATTTTGTTCAACCCTTTCAACACTGATATTTATGAAATTCCAGCAAAGCACTAGGTCGCTTCCAATAGAAAAATCAAAATATGATACAGGTACAATATGATCAAATTGCCAGGCAGAACCAAAATTCTTCCAATTAATACCTTCCGTAAATTGTATTTCAATAAACTTTCTAAACTGCTCAATACTCAAACCGAAATAATAGGAATAGGCTGCACTTAGGTTTTTTTCTAAAACATACCGTCTGAGGGCTAATTGCCACTTTCTTTTTTCCCTAAACTTTAGATGAGCATCGGTTATTTCAGTCCTTGGAGTCCATTTTTTTCTTTCCATTCATTAAAGTTGTAAATGTTTCAGTTGGAAACTGTGATTCGTGGAACATTAGGAAAAATACATTTTTAAATATTTATCCTCAGCCTGGGTCATCATTTCCTTATCCTTTAGTTTCTTGTCTTTATATCCACAAAGGTGTAATGCCCCATGAAAAACCACCCTATGAATTTCTCTGTTTAAACTTTCACCTAATTGTTCAGCGTTATCCTTAACCCTTTCAGCACTTATATAAATTTCTCCTGTTACCGGTTTGGATTCATCAGAAAGTAAAAAGGTTAGGATGTCTGTATAATAATCGTGATGGAGAAATTCCCTATTAATAGATAATAAATATTCATCAGTACAAAATACGTAGGTTAATGATAAAAGTGGTTTTTTTTCGTTTTTAAACAAATCAATAACAAATAACTTTAATCTTTTTCTATTAGAAAGTTTTAAAGAAATGCCATTAAAAAGAAAATTAACAATCATGGGTTTTTAATTGCATCGAAATTATTAAACAATTCTGATTGATACCTTTGCGATAAATAAAAACTATTTAAATGGAAAGGCGGCTTTCAGAAATTGAAGTAGGAAAAACAGTATTGGTAAAACATTTTGAAAAGGATGATATATTTTTAAAACTCATGGAAATGGGTTGTGTACCAGGAGAAACGATTATAATAGATCAGGTAGCGCCACTTGGTGATCCAATTTCTATTTTAGTTGCTGGTTATCATTTAAGTTTAAGGTTAAACGAAGCTGAAAATATTTGGGTTGAGGAAATAAATACAAAGTCTTTAATCTGATTTATAATTAATCTTATGAACATAGGTCTTTACTTTGGGTCATTCAATCCGGTTCATATCGGGCACCTTATTATAGCCAACCATGTAATTAACAACACGGAATTGCAACAGGTTTGGTTTGTTGTTTCTCCTCAAAACCCTCTGAAACCTTCTTCATCCTTACTAAATGAATATCACCGTTTTTATCTGATACAATCTGCTATAGAAGGGGAAAACAACTTAAAAGCCTCAAATATTGAGTTCAGGTTACCAAGGCCCTCCTATACTGTTGATACGCTTACTTACCTGAAAGAAAAATATCCACAACATCAATACGCAATAATTATGGGAAGTGATAGTTTTTGTAATTTATCAAAATGGAAAAATTATGAAGTGATAATTAATAACTATCCTGTCTATATATATGAACGTCCGGGTTTCGCAATTGAAAATACGCTGAAAGCGAATATTCATATACTACAAGCACCCCTGATTCAATTATCGTCTACACATATACGTGAGTTAATAAAAAAAGGGAAATCAATACGTTATATGGTACCTGATATCGTAAAAGATGTAATTGAAAAGAACAATTACTACAAATAAGATTATTTCTACGTCAAAGGATTAGGTCAATTCTTTAAAAAAGATAAAAATTATAATAAATTAAATTATCAAACCTAAAAGCAGGCAAAACACAACAATAAGCGGTGCCGGAATTTTATTTAAATGCAGAACCAATATAGTTCCAATGATTACGCAAATATTAAACATACTTAACCAGTTAAAATGTATGATAGATACATCCTTTAACAGATAAAGGGTAGCAGCCCACATAATTCCAACTACAACAGCATTTATTCCTTCGAGTGACCGGTACACTACCACAAACTTCTTAAAATATTGCCAAACCGGGAAAAAGAAGAGTATTAATAAAGCGCTTGGTAAAAAAATAGCAACAGAGCCAATTATGCAACCCAATAATTGCTGAACTTTACCTTCATCTTTCAAAGCTATACCACCTGTAAAAGAAGCTATTGAAAAAACAGGACCAGGAATCGCTCTTACAATTCCTGCTCCCGTAAGTATTTCACTTCTTTCAATCCGGATAATCTTATCTTTGGATTCAATAAATTTAGGTACACTTGGCCTCGCAACATATTGATCTAACATCATCGGTATTAAAACATCTCCACCACCAAAAACAAAACTTCCAAAACGATAAAAATTTTCAAATAAATTGTAAGCTTTTCGATGAGGCCAATCCTGTTTACGAGCCGTTTCACTCAAAAAGCCGGCAGTGATAAAAATTAATACAAAAAGCCAAATATTTGTCCACCGGATTTGCCTTGGCTTAATTTTGTCTCTATCAGGAATTCGTTTGCTACTAAAATTCGTGGACACACCACCAAGGATAATTAAAAAAGGAAAAATCCACGGAATCTTAAAAAATAAATACGTTACAGCCATAGTAACCAGCATGATTATTTGAGTAATTGGATTTTTAACAGCAACTCTAAAAGCTTTTATTGCAGCATAAGCTAAAAATCCAATGGCCATCGGTTGTATAAATTGAAAAACGCTGGTAGCCAACTTTTCCCTACCAATATTAGTCACTAAAAAAGATAAAGCCCCCATTAGCATACATGCGGGAAAAATCCAAATTATTAAAGTCAGTACAGCTAATGGCACACCACCCCTTTTATATCCAATTAATGTAAGTACCTGTGTAGAAGAAGCACCCGGAAGCATTTGACAAAAAGAAACATACTCCATTAATTCCTCTTTTGTAAGATCTTTTCGCCTGTCAACAAAGGTTTTCATTACCATACCCAAATGACCCTGTGGACCGCCAAAAGCCGTTACGCTGTGCAATAAAACTGCTTTTAAAAACGATATGTGGCGAATTAGAATCAATTCGAGATAACGGATGAGCAGGATGCCATAGGAATTTTTATTACCGACATAAGTATTGTATTACAAAATTAACCTTCATAAAAACTTAGTTTTCTTAAAACAAAAAAGATTTCACAGACGTATAAATTTATATAATTAAGTTGTAATTAATATTTGTTTTCCTGCTTTAATCATTTTTTAAGCCCAATTT
>JAVHOI010000271.1:21764-37897 GCA_036169975.1 Ferruginibacter sp.
TTAAGTTGTAATTAATATTTGTTTTCCTGCTTTAATCATTTTTTAAGCCCAATTTCTATTAATCTTTCATCCAGATATTCTCCCGCCTTTATATCATCGTACATTTTAGGGTGTGCTTCATCAATACATCCATCTAAACAACGAAGGCTCATACCTGATTTGGGATGAAGAAAAAAAGGAATTGAAAATCGGGAAGTATGCCATAATTTTCTTTCTGGATTTACAACACGGTGAGTGGTACTTCTTAATTTATTATTTGTGAAACGCTGAAGCATATCCCCAACATTTACAATAATTTGTTCCGGCAAAGAAGTAACACCAACCCATTCTTTTTGCTTCGATAATATTTGTAATCCATCAGCGGAGGCACCTACTAACAAGGTAATCAAATTAATATCCTCATGTTGTTCCGCACGCATAGCGCTTTTTGGTTCCTGCATAATTGGAGGATAATGAATAGCCCGTAAAATAGAATTACCATTAAATACATAATCATCAAAATAATGTTCATCAAGATTAAGATAAAGAGCGATTGCCCGTAACAAAGCCGTTCCTGATTTTTCAAAAGCCCGGTAAGCCTCACCAAAATTTTTATTAAATCCGGTAATCTGATTTACTAAAACATTGGGTGGAAATTGTTCTTCCTTATAATTATTTCGTGATGTTTGCCCATATTGAAAAAATTCCTTTAAATCAGGCGCATCACTACCTTTAGCATGTTCCCTACCAAAACTCGTATATCCCCGCTGACCGAATAGCAAAGGTATTTCGTATTTTCTTTTTTGGTCAGGTGGTAATGAAAAAAAATCCTGAACATTTTTATATAAGTCAGTAATTAATTTATCCGGAATACCATGATTCTTTACTGCAACAAACCCAACTTCTTCAAAAGCCTTGCCTAAGTTACGAACAAATACCTTTCTTTCTATTGAATTACCACTCAAAAATTCCGCAAGGTTAACAGATGGAACCGCCATAAGATTATTTTTTAATTAAACAAGGTAAAATTTAAATTTACAAATAATAAAAAATCAAAACAAACTATAAAAGACTATACTGACATTGCTTAATTCTGAAAATTATCCATTCTATTTTTCAAAATCATAATCCATACTTTTTACTAATCTCCAACATTCTTTCAATAGGTTTTTTAGCAGCTATCCTTAAAACTTCATCCATGGTTATTTCGGGTTGTTCATATTCCATGCACAAATACAGTTTTTCCAATGTATTTAATTTCATGTGCGGACAATCATTACAAGCGCAACTATTATTTGGCGGAGCTGGTATAAATATTTTATCAGGACTTGCCTTTTGCATCTGATGAAGAATACCCGTCTCTGTAGCCACTATAAATTCCATACTGGTACTTTGTTGGGAATATTTTAATAAGCCGGTAGTACTGCCTATATAGTCTGCTACAGCCAATACTGCATCTTCACATTCCGGATGAGCAATTACTTTTGCCTGTGGGTGTCTTATTTTTAATTTTATTATTTTTTCAAGACTAAATATTTCATGTACCATACAGGCGCCATTCCATAATACCATTTCACGACCAGACTTTTTATTCAAATACGTACCCAGGTTTTTATCTGGAGCAAAAATTATTTTTTGCTCCTTTGGTAAACTATCAATTATTTTTTCCGCATTACTACTCGTGCAAATTATATCACTTATCGCCTTTATTCCCGCGGAACAGTTAATATAGCTAATAACCAGATGATCAGGATAGCGCTGTTTAAATAATTTAAACAAGGCCGGAGGGGCGCTGTCACTTAATGAGCAGCCTGCTTTAAGATCCGGCAATAATACTTTTTTTGTAGGGTTTAATATCTTAGCTGTTTCTGCCATAAAATGTACCCCTGCGAACACAATAATATCCGCTTCAGTTTTTTCCGCCTGTTGAGCAAGGCTAAGGCTGTCTCCTATAAAATCCGCTACATCCTGTATATCAGGTTCCTGGTAATAATGCGCAAGTATTATAGCATTCTTTTGTTTTTTTAACCTTTCAATTTCAGAAAACAAATCAATGTTCACATCAATATCCAAATCCAAAAAGCCAGCACTTTCAATATTTGCTTTCGCAGTGTTAATATCTGTCATAATATGTATTAATACTTTATTTATTTAATTAAACTTATTACTATTATAGGTGTGAATATGTGGAAATATTATTTTATTTTTTTTTGTAAAATTTAAATAAACGTTTTATGCACCATTATCAACATGTAACTAACATTTACTGTTATAATCATGTTTACCTATTTATCTAAACTGATAATAGATTTAAAAATACACTAACTATATTTTTGCACATGGGTTAATAACATTAATGGTTGATAATAATTTTGAAATATCGAAAACTATCAATGTTAATCCCATACCTTATAACTAATCCTTCATTAACATCACAATGAAGCTTAATAAAATAATAAATAAGTTTTACTCTAAATATCCCCTGAAGTAAAGAATAAATAACAGGGTTATTAACAGAAAAACAGGTTTACTAACAATAGGTTGTTGATACCTGATGATAATCACGTCAGCAGCCATATCTTTTGCAAATTTACACTATGGTAGCGTCAGTATTATTAAACAAATTAAAAATAATTAACTGCTAAAATTATTTGATAAATAAATATAACATAGAGGCAAACCTATTTATTTTATAAAAAATAAAAGCTACCGCTTATATAAGGTGTAAGATACCCTGGATAAGAGTTTACCATTATAAAATTTTTATAAATATCAATAAATAGGATATCCTTATTTTACCAAACGCTTATTGCATCTCATTTTAAGCACCAGACCCATCGGTATTTTTAGTTATTCATAAACTTTTTTACACTATTTTTGCCATCCATTTTAATTAAAATAATCATGCAGATAATTCAGAACATTCGTGAAAAAGGTGCGGCCATTGTAATTGGTGTTATTGCGCTTAGTTTAATTGGTTTTATATTGATGGACGCAAAACCCGGGAGCAGAGGTGGTATTTTTGGCGGTAACCCATCTTCCAGTATTGGTAAAATCAATGGGGAGTCGGTTGAATATAATGAGTTTAATGCCAAAGTAAAACAGGCTGAAGAACAATATGGTGGCCGAATAAGTGGCACCCAGGTATATGAAGTACGTCAATCGGTATGGGATCAAATTGTAGCTGAAAAGGTGCTTGTAAAGGAATTTGAAAAACTTGGACTTACTTTTTCTCCAAAAGAAATGAGTAGTATCATGTTTAGCAATGATGCCCCTTCTTCATTGAAACAGGCTTTTAGCGATAAGGCAACAGGACAGTATGATATTGCAAAGGTTCAGCAATGGTGGCAGCAGGCAAAAAAATCAAAAGGCGAACAAAGAGATGCGATTGAAAGCCAGATAGTAGAGCCTATGAAATTACAGTCACTTTATAATAAGTATAGCAGTATGCTTGCCGCAAGCGCCTATTATCCTGCCTGGATGCAACAAAAAGATAATGCGGAAAGTAAAAGTTTTGCTAGCATATCCTATGTAGCGATACCTTATAATGTAATTAGCGACAGTACGGTTAAAGTAACTGATGAGGAAATAATGGATTATATGAATAAACATAAGGCTATATACAAACAGGAGGGTGGAAGATATATTTCATACGTAACTTTTAGCGCTAACCCAACTGCGGCAGATACGCTTAAATCATTAGAAGCGGTTTCTGTATTAAAAGCCCCCTTTATAGCTGATACAAATGCAAAAGCATATATAGGCAGAAATATGACTTCAATAAAATATTATGATGGCTATACATTGAAATCTAAATTAGCCATGGCTAAAAAAGATTCTATCGCGGCATTATCAACGGGTGCAGTGTTTGGCCCTTACCTTGATGAAGGAAATTTTGTATTGGCAAAAATGGTAGGCATACGTCAAATGCCGGATAGTGTAAAAGTGAGGCATATTCTTATTAGTACTAAAGATCCGCAAAGCGGTCAACCTATCCTTGAAGACAGCATTGCTAAAAAAAGAATTGACAGTATTGAAGCTGCTATTAAAGGTGGAGCGGATTTTAACACTATGGTTTTAAAATATAGCGATGACCAGGGAAGTAAGGAAAAAAAAGGAGAGTATGATTTTACCTCTACTCAATTTGGCAGCCTGGCAAAAGAATTTGCTGAAACAATTTTTTACGGCAGCGCCGGCGATAAGAAAGTAGTGCATACGGATTTTGGATGGCATTATATTGAAGTAATGAATCAAAAGAATTTTGAGCAGGCATTTAAAGTTGCGTACCTGGCAAAACAAATTTTGGCTACGGATGAAACGGTGAATAACGCAAGTATAAAAGCCACTAAATTATCAGGAGAAGCAAGAGATATTAAATCTTTAGAAAATTATATCACAAAAAATGGTATCCAAAAAGTAGATGTGCCCGATTTGATTAAGCCAAATGATTACAGGTTGGGAGGGTTGCAGGATGCAAGGCAATTAATTAAATGGGCTAATGAAGCCAAACCAGGAGAGGTAAGCGAGCCTTTTAGTATTGAAGATCAATTTGTGGTAGCGGTGGTTAATAAAATCCAACCGGAGGGTTTACCGGATGTAAAAACCGCAAGGCCGATGGTGGAGATTACTATTCGTAATTTGAAAAAAGGCGAACTGATTACTAAAAAATTAACCGCTACTCCTACACTGGAATCCGCGGCCGCGGCATATCATGTGCAGATTGGAACCGCGGGTGCCGATTCAACGCTTACTTTTAATTCACAAATCATCAATGGTGTGGGTAATGAACCAAAAGTAATTGGCGCTTCATTTAATAAAACTTTTCAATCCAAAGTTTCTGAACCAATTACCGGCACAAATGGTGTTTACGTAATAAAAATTAATGGTATTGGAAACAAGCCTGCTGATACACCCGAGTCGCTTGCACAACAAGCAGATCAGCATACAAAGGGATTATTACAACAGATGTCCGGCTGGTTTGAGTCGTTGAAAAAAACGGCTACCATAAAAGATAACCGTAGCAAGCAGTTTTAATAAAACGCATGTTGAAATATTAGCAGCCGAATCATTTGATTCGGCTGTTCTGTTGTTTGGGTATTACTATAGTCGCAAAAAAATTTCTTAGAGGATTGCTTATTTAATAATTACCAAAGGTTAAACCCCAGCCACAAATATTATTGTTTGAGAAATTCTGTTTTCCAAAAAACCATAAAACAAACGATGTTTATTTATTCCTAATTTTGCAGGTATGGATGAGGTAATGATTAATAAAGTAAGTGAAAGTTCACTTATAACATTAAACCTGGAGGAATATTTTCCAACAGAGGAAATTGCATTGTTTGATATGAAAGACCATTTATTTATGGGGCTTATATTAAAAGAAAAAGATTTTAGGGAAGCGCTTAAAAACCTTGATCTTACTTTATATTCCAATAAATCGGTTGCCGTTACCTGTAGTGCGGATGCCGTGATACCAATATGGGCTTACATGTTGGTAGCAAGTTATTTGCAGCCGGTAGCAAACGAAGTGGCATTTGGTACAGCGGAAGATTTGAAGAATCAATTGTTGATGAAAAATATCGCACAATTAAATGTTAGCGATTTTACGGATAAAAGAGTGGTAATAAAAGGGTGTGGAGAATTGCCTGTTGGTGAGGCCGCCTATTTACAGGCAACCAAAATATTAAGGCCGGTTGCTAAAAGTATCATGTATGGTGAACCCTGCAGTACTGTTCCTATTTTCAAAAAAAAATAACAAGGGCCAGCACCAGGGTATTTTCTTAAAGTCATCCTTTTTAATTTCAATATTTTTAGTTTAATACGAATGATTGATGCACTATTAAAAGGTTTTGCTATTGCGCTTTTATTGGTATTTTCGGTGGGGCCAATCGTATTTACCATTATAAAACAAAGTATTGTAAATGGCCGTGCAGGTGGCTTTAGCTTTATTGCCGGCGTTTGGTTAAGCGATTTGCTGATAGTAATATTGAGTAATGCTTTTTCAACATTGGTGACAGAGCTGCTTCATTTTAAAAAAGCAATTGGTTTTACAGGAAGTGTATTTTTAATTGGAATGGGTATATTTTATCTGTTCTTTAAAAAAATAAAAATGCGCAGTGTAGAGGACGTTGCCATCAGGGTTTCAGCGGGTACGCACGCCAAACTGGTCGCATCCGGATTTTTGATCAACACATTGAATCCCGCTGTTTTTGCTTTTTGGTTAACGATGGCTACCACCCTTGCAATTTCCAATACCATAAAAGAAAGGGTCGTTATTTTTTCAACCTGTATCTTCATCAATCTGGGAGCAGATGTTTTAAAGGTGGTGCTGGCAGGGAAACTTAGTAAAAAGCTCACGCATAAAAATATAATACTTATCAACAGAATTTCAGGAACGTTGTTGTTTGTCTTTGGTATCGCACTTTTGCTGGGCGTTTTTTATTCGGTAAAAAATCAATAACAAATCATTTGTTTGTTTTACCTTACCAGTCATTATTTAAATACATGAACCGCATAACCCTTCTTGTTCTTCTTTTAATCGGGAACCAAACATTCGCCCAATCATCGGATGTTATTTTATTAAAGAGAAATAATAAAACCATCAAAAGATATTTCGCCGGATCCGATATTGACCTTACCACCACTACCGGGGTTTATATCAGCGCAACCATTACAAAAATAAAAAATGATTCCCTGTTTTTGAAACAATATGTTGTAAGGCAAACACCTACCCAATTAGGGGTTTTTGTTTTGGATACGGTTACTACTTATTATTATAAATATCATTACAACCAGGTAAAGGCAATTGGCAAAACGGGAAGACGGTTTAATTTGTCGGCGAGTGCAGCCAGCCTGCTTGGTGGCGGCGCATTACTTACGGTGGCAGGTGGCATAGTATATTTGGTTGACAGAAAAAATTTCAGCCCATCATTAATGATTGCCTCTGCTTCCCTGGCAACTATCGGATATGTATTGGCCAAAACCGGTGGCAAAGGAATTATAATTGGAAAAAAATATTCTTTGGTTTACCTCGGTATTTCGGATAATAAAAAAAATTAAATCCATCTTGCATAAAAATCAACCGGTATTACGATGCAAAAAGCCTGGCGTATTTTCAAAAGAATTTTTCTGTTCCTTTTTTTGTTTCAATTAATTTATATTTTTTTTTGTAAGTGGGTAAATCCACCCATTACTATTACGCAAGCGGTAAGCCTGGTGCAAGGCTATGGTTTAAAAAGGGATTATATAAAGATTGATCAAATGAGCCCTGAAATTAAACTTGCCGTAATGGCCAGCGAAGACCAGCTATTTCCCGAACATGACGGATTTGATATGAAAGCTATTACAAAAGCAATCAGTTATAACGAAAAGCACCCCAACAGAAGAAGGGGCGCAAGTACCATTAGCCAGCAGGTAGCAAAAAATGTTTTTTTATGGCAGGGCGGGGGCTTTATTAGAAAAGGGCTGGAAGTATATTTTACTTTTATGATTGAAAAAATTTGGAGCAAAAAGCGCATATTGGAAACCTACTTAAATGTAGCGGAAATGGGAAAAGGTATTTTTGGAATACAGGCTGCATCAAAAGCATACTTTAATAAAAACGCAAAAGACCTTTCAAAAAGCGAAGCTGCCAAAATAGCTGCCAGCCTGCCTAACCCCAAAATGTACACGGTAAAACCAATCAGTAAAAAAGTGTTAGACAGATATGATGATATTATGCGCCAAATGAATAACCTGGAAGGAGATGCGGATATACAAAAACTGATTAAATAAAAGGTTCAACGTTTACAGCGGATTTTAAAAAAAATAATTAATGATGGAGGCTGCTGTTTTTCCTGGCGGCCTTAATAATAATTTGAAAATTTAGGATTCGCAATACTGTCCAAATCCATTCATCCTTTATTTTTTATTGCAGTAACTTTATCCTCCTAATAATAAAATATGAATTACAGAAACTTCAAAATGATCGGTTACGTTATATACGGACGCGGCGCATTTAATCAATTAGACGATATATTGCAACCCAACCGTAAAGGGGATGCACCCATGATTTTTTTGGTAGATCATTTTTTCGATGGAAAAGAATTAGCAAAAAAAATTCCAGCAAAAGGGAAAGACAAGGTGATTTTTGTGGATGTAACTTACGAACCAAAGACCACTTATGTTGACAGCATATCCAATCAACTAAAAGAAGAGTTTGGAACAGTAAGCGGTGTAATAGGTATTGGCGGAGGATCGGCGATGGACCTGGCAAAAGCCGTTTCATTAATGATGAATAACCCCGGCAGCAGCGCCGATTACCAGGGCTGGGACCTGGTAAAAAATCCCGGAGTGTACAAAGCGGGGATACCTACTTTAAGCGGTACCGGTGCGGAAGTAAGCAGAACAACCGTACTTACCGGGCCAACAAAAAAGCTTGGAATGAATTCTGATTTTACCCCCTTTGACCAGATAGTACTTGACCCGGAACTTACGGCCAATGCGCCCGTCAACCAACGTTTTTATACCGGCATGGATTGTTACATTCATTGTATCGAAAGCCTTACCGGTACCTACCTGAATGAGTTTAGTAAAAGCTATGGTGAAAAGGCATTGCAACTTTGCAGGGATGTTTATGTAAACAAAAGCGGATGGGACGAAACCTGTGATGATAAATTAATGATGGCATCTTATGCAGGTGGTATGAGTATCGCATACTCGCAGGTAGGAGTAGCTCATGCGGTAAGTTATGGCCTGAGTTATTTATTGGGTACCAAACATGGCATTGGCAACTGTATCGTATTCGATCACCTGGAAGAGTTTTATCCCGAAGGTGTAAAAGAATTTAAATACATGGTTGAAAAAAACCAGATTGATATTCCCAAAAATATTTGTGCCAATCTAACAGATGCAGAGTTTGATAAAATGATTGACGTATCCATGGGCATGAAACCATTGTGGGAAAACGCCCTGGGTAAAGATTGGGAAAAGCAAATGAACCGGGAGCGCCTGAGAAAATTGTATGAGCGCCTGTAATATAAAATGAACTCATTGATAAACCGGTACACGTTACCGGTTTTCTTTTGATTGAGATTACCAGATAAAGGGAATCATTTTCTTTACTTTCTTTTGATAATTTTTATAAACATCGCCATACAGGTTTACAAGTTTTTGTTCTTCGTAAAAAATGCCAATTGCCAGGTAAATCCACATTAAAATCATCAGCAATAAATTTTTAAAATATGGTTGCCAGACAAAAAACCCTGACACCAAAAGCATGGTGCCGCTATACAAAGGGTGCCGTACATATTGATTCATTCCTGCTATCACCAAGGCATAAATTTTTTCTTCGCTTATGCCAATAAAGCTTTTCCAATCGTAATTCCTGATCGCTACAATCATAATGATTAGTCCCGTCAACATTAAACACACGGAAATGCAAATTGCAATTATACCAGGCTTAAATAAAATATTGGAGGGCATAATAATTTGAAAATAAAATAGCAATAAAATACCGGTTAATCCAATGACATTGTAACCAAACCGATAAACACAGGGAGATGTAAGTGCAAACTTGTTTGCAAAAAAAGCTTTCACAGAAGTAGCAGCCAGCAAACTGTGCAAATAAAAATAAACCACCCACCCCAACACTAAAAAGCCTTCATTCATAAACATTATTTTCTTTGTTCTTATTAAAGGTAGTCTATTGAAAAACCAGGCCGTTTTATTATTGGCTGATTTTGATCTGAAATGAACATCAAAAAACAAAACCATATCTTTGCCACCTTCACCACTCAAAAAATACGGCAGGTTGTAAGCTGGTGTGGTAAAAATTTTCCCCGCTGATTCAGAAAATGCAACGTCTTTTCCAGCCTTTATAAAAAATTAAACCATTCAATGGCATTTAAAAAATTAGATTTAATTGAACCTATCCTTAAAGCTTTGGCCGATGAAGGATACACTATCCCCACACCTATTCAGCAACAATCTATTCCACTTGTACTGGAGCGAAGGGATTTGCTGGGCTGTGCCCAAACCGGTACCGGAAAAACGGCGGCATTCGCCATTCCTATTCTACAGATTTTGCACAAAGACAAAGATCAGGAACATGGCCGTAAACAAATAAAAGCGCTGATACTTACACCTACCCGTGAGCTGGCCATCCAGATTGATGAAAGCTTTGCGGCTTATGGAAAATATACCGGCCTTACCCATGCGGTTATATTTGGAGGGGTTTCACAACTTCACCAGACCAATCAGTTAAGAAACGGCATAGACATTTTGGTGGCAACACCAGGCAGGTTGTTGGATTTGATGAGCCAGGGCTTTGTAGGGTTACAGCATTTAAAAATATTCGTATTGGATGAAGCAGACCGTATGCTTGATATGGGCTTCATTCACGATGTGAAAAGAGTCATCATAAAATTTCCGGCCAAAAGGCAAACACTTTTCTTCTCCGCAACAATGCCCGCCGAGATCCAGACCCTTGCAAATGTATTATTAACCAATCCCGCAAAAGTAGAAGTTACACCAGCTTCATCTACAGTTGAAGCGATTGATCAAAGTTTATTTTATGTAGATAAAGGCAATAAGCCGGGGTTGCTTTTGTATCTTTTAAAAAGCGAGAAAATAATTACCGCCCTTGTTTTTACACGTACCAAACATGGAGCAGATAAAGTGGTAAAAATTTTGCAAAAAGAAAACATTACCGCAGCGGCCATACATGGCAATAAATCGCAAAACGCAAGGCAGCACGCCCTAAGCAGTTTTAAGAATGGCAACCTGAGGGTATTGGTAGCAACGGATATAGCGGCAAGGGGTATAGATATTGACGAGCTTACCCATGTAATAAATTTTGAATTGCCCAACGTGCCGGAAACATACGTTCATCGTATAGGCCGTACTGGAAGAGCCGGTAATACGGGTATCGCTTTTTCTTTTTGTGATGCCGAAGAAAGAACCGAGTTAAAAGATATCCAAAAACTGATTGGGAAAAATATCCCGATAATTGATAGCCATCCTTTTCCATTAAGTGCGGGTTTATTTGTGCCCCAAATAGCGGGACCAAAAAAACCAATGTTTAAAAAACAGGAGAACAATTTTCACTCATCCGACAGGGGTGGAAGAAGGGGATACGGAACCCAACGTACAGGAAACAAATAATATTTCTTTACAACACTTTCCATTTTTAACTACTTAAATATCCCCTGTTTTACTTTTTAATGTTGGGAACTTTAATATTTTAAAATCCTAAACTATTAAAATAGGATATAATCCAAATTAAGAATTGACATGGTGTTTTTGATCGGGTTAAATGTTGTATTTAGTTCCTGAACAAATGCGCCCGCTAAAACGGAGGAAAGCGTCACTGATTCTACCCTTTAGCCATGATTAGGTAAAGGCCGCTGTTTCAAAAAACAACAAGTATTATGGCGATTGTTTTGGCACGGATGATTCTGCTAAATTTGTAAAATGCTCCCCAGGTGATGCGTGTATCCATTTTGCTAATTTGCTGAAGAGGTGCGGCCTGCAGGCGATCGCCGCCTTTTTTAACTGCTGTTAAAAAAGGGGAATCCGCAATTAAGATTAACTACAAATGATGTAACAGGCGGTAAAGAAGCTGTTGCGGAGTCGGGCAGTTATGAGCTATATGCCGACAAGGTTTAGGTGATTGATAAAGGCAAATAAAATGCAATGGTTTTTCAGATTTATTGAGCGATTTATTATGATTGTTAACAAAATAAAGCAAGTGAAGCGTTTTTTACTTTATACTGATTTATAATACAATCACAAATCCTTATCGTTACCCTTAATAAATCCAATAAGTATCCCGAAATTGCAGGCTAATCAATAATTCATAAATGGCATCTAATAATTTCGGCAACCGGTTTCAGCAAACTACGCCGGTTGTACTCAATCTCATTATCATAAACGTTTTGGTTTTCCTGGCACAAATGGTAACCGGGGGAAACCAGGAACCAAATGCGGCCGCTGATCTTTTCGCTTTGCATCATTATAAGTCCACCTATTTTCAACCTTACCAGATCGTTACCCACATGTTTATGCATGGCGGTTTTTTTCACCTGTTATTTAATATGTTCGCTTTGTGGATGTTTGGGTCAATGGTGGAAAGGGTTTGGGGGCCAAAACGGTTCTTGATTTTCTTCTTTATTTGTGGTTTGGGTTCCGCTTTTTTTCAGATGGGTTCTTATGCGCATGATTTCTGGCAGGTTGATCACAGTATTATTTCCGCCGAAGTATCAGATCAATACCAGGCTATTTTACGGCAGGCATATACCGTAGGCGCTTCGGGGGCAATAATGGGGGTGCTGGCGGCGTTTGGCTATTTGTTTCCCAATACTGAACTTATCATAATACCGATACCCGTTCCAATAAAAGCCAAATGGGCCATTATGGGAATGATAGCGCTTGATGTTTTTGGGGGTGTGGTAAAAGTACAGGGTGATAATATCGCCCATTTTGCTCATATAGGCGGGGCTTTAATTGGTTTTTTATTGGTGCTGTATTGGAACAAATCAAACAAAAAAACGTTTTATTAAAAGTTAATAGCATTTTTTGAAAGGTGTTTGTAGATTTGTATCATAAATTATTAAATGGGAGAAGCAGACAGATATCCGGAATACAAGCGGCCCCGAAAAAGGCTGACACTTGGTAGTGATGGCAATGCCCTTGTTGCTTTATTCACCATCAATGTTATCTGTTTTTTATTGCTGATCACTATTCAGGTAATATATTATTTTTTCCAGGCAAATGAAAACACGTTCAATACGCAGGTAGTACAATACTTTGAAATGCCCGCCGGGCTTACTAAATTGAGCGAGCGGCCATGGACTATTTTAACCTATATGTTTAGCCATACAGGGGTAATACATATTTTAAGCAACATGCTTTGGCTGTGGGCGTTTGGATTTATTTTGCAGGAGCTTACCGGCAATAAAAAATTAATTCCTGTTTACATCTATGGCGGCCTGGCTGGGGGTTTGGTTTTTATTTTAGCCAACTATTTAATCCCAACATTGCACCCTTTTATAGGCAGCGCTTCATTGATTGGCGCCAACGCCGCCACCATGGCGGTAGCAGTTGCAACCACTACGCTAGCTCCGCAATATCGTTTTTTCAGGAACCTGAATGGGGGTATTCCTATTTGGGTGCTTACCTTAATTTATATAATCATTGATTTTATTGGCATCGCTTCGCAAAGCGCCGCCTTTAGTTTATCGCATCTTAGCGGGGGATTAGCAGGTTTCCTTTTTGTTTATTTGTTGCGCAAGGAACATGACGGAAGTATATGGATGAATAATTTTTACAACTGGTTCATGAATCTGTTTACTCCGGATAAAAAAAATGATACCAGGTCAATAAAAGAAAAAGTTTTTTACAATTCAGATGGCAGGAAGCCTTACAATAAAACCTCCAATGTAACCCAGCAGCGTGTAGATGAAATACTGGATAAGATTAACCAGAAAGGTTATCGTTTTTTAACTGATGAAGAAAAAAATATTTTAAAAAGAGCCGCTGAAGAAGATTTGTAACTTATACCAATCGAAATTTTTCTTTAATTATTCATCAATAAAACAGCTTGCCAAAAAGAAGGTTTTCTGGATTTATTCTCCCGGAGCGGATTTCTGGATTGTCGCAATAAGGATGCTATTGGAATTCATCAGATAAATATTAAACGCCAATAGCGCAGGCTGTTTTTTCTTCAATAACAGATAGGTGTATTAAACATCTTTACAATTATTTTTAAAAGGCAAACCCTATCTTTATACCATGCCAAAAAACATTTTCCGCCGGCTTACTAAAAGATTTTTTATCCTTTCCAATCTGGTGATAGCCGCATTGTTTTTAGTGGGGTGCTACAGCGAGTTGTTTTTTTCCGCCGACTGGTGGCCGGTGGGGTTTTTAACTTTATCCCTATTTTATTTACTGATAATACTTTTTCTTTTTTTTATTTTTTGGTTAATTGTAAAGCCCAGGTGGATAATTATTTTTATAGTCACGTCGGCGCTTTCTTTCAATCACATCAGGAATATAATCCCTTTCAGGTTCCCAACATTATTTATTATGCAAAAACAGGCGAATGATTTGCGTGTAATGAGCTGGAACGTGGCGCAGTTTGATATTATGAAGCATAAGGAAAAACCCGGCACCTACAATGAAATGATAAGCCTCGTGAATGGGTTCAGGCCTGATATCGCCTGCTTCCAGGAAATGGTGGGAGGCGATACACTGGCAGATTTAAACACCACATACTACCGTAAATATACCTTTTTCTCAATTTTCGATTTCGTACATAAATTGAATTTGCCGAATTATTTTTATAGTTATAATTACAAGGATAATTTTTTAAACCAGCAACATTTCGGTATCATCATCTTTTCAAGATACCCCATCATTAACAGGCAAACCATCAGTAATTTTCCGCATGATTATAATTCAAATTTTCAATACGCCGATATCGTGGCCGGCGATGATACCATCAGGGTTTTTAATTGTCATTTGCAGTCATTAAGATTTAGCGCAACCAATTTGGATTACATACGAAGCCCATCCATAAAAACGGATACAGACCTTGAAAAATCAAAAAACCTGATTACCAAATTCAAACACGCCTTCTTGAAAAGACAGGTGCAGGCAGACAGGTTAAGGGTGGAGATAGATAAAAGCCCTTACCCTGTTATTGTTTGCGGCGATTTCAATGATGTGCCCAACTCGTACCCTTATGAAAAAATCGGGAATGGTTTACAGGATGCTTTCGTGAAAAAAGGGGCTGGCATGGGCAGGACCTTCAGTGGAATTTCTCCCACGCTCAGGATTGATAATATTTTCATAGACAAACGATTTTCAGTAAATCAATTTATCCGCATCCCCAAAAAACTGAGCGACCATTTTCCGATTATTGCTGATATCAGCCGTTTACCCGATTAACTGAAAACGCTATATTTGCAAACATTCATGTTTTTAAGCACCAGCATCTGTTTTTTTTGCAAGGCTGCTAAGTCTATGATACATTAATATTAAATTATCTACGCTTACAAAGTTCAATAATGGGATGCGTCGCCAGGGATCACCGAAAAATTGAAATTAATTTGGCGGCGAGGGTGAAAAATACTGATATTATAGTTTCCCAATAAAATATAAAACCAAAAACAATAAACATCTGTCATGTCTTTAAAAGTATATAATTCTTACACCCGTCAAAAGGAAATTTTTACGCCCATCACCCCTGGCCATGTAGGCATGTATGTGTGCGGGCCAACCGTAAGTGGCGAAAGCCATCTCGGGCATGCAAGGCCCTATGTTACATTTGATTTTATTTACCGGTACCTGGCTTTTAAAGGATATAAAGTACGCTATGTACGCAACATTACCGATGCCGGGCATTTTGAAGAAGAAGGTAAAGTAGCAGAAGATAAGGTAACTACCAAGGCCCTGCTTGAAAAGATGGAACCAATGGAACTTGTACAGAAATATACCAATTTGTTTCACTGGGCCATGCTGCAGTTTAATTGTATAGAACCAAGTATTGAGCCAACAGCAACCGGCCATATTGTAGAGCAACTAAACATGATTGAAAAAATTATCGAGGCGGGATATGGGTATGTAGTAAATGGATCGGTATATTTTGATGTGAAAAA
Organism: Ferruginibacter sp.; assembly: GCA_036169975.1. Taxonomy (GTDB): domain Bacteria; phylum Bacteroidota; class Bacteroidia; order Chitinophagales; family Chitinophagaceae; genus Ferruginibacter. The sequence goes on from JAVHOI010000271.1 coordinate 37,382, forward strand.
GTACGCGGCTACCCATGATTACGGCAAGCTGAGCGGAAGGATAATTGATGACCTGCTGGAAACCACAAGAGACCTGGACGGGCAGGAAGAAAAAAGGGATAAAGCGGATTTCGCTTTGTGGAAATCGGCAGCCCCGGAACATATCATGCGCTGGAAAAGCCCGTGGGGCGAGGGTTACCCGGGATGGCATATAGAATGCTCGGCCATGGCCACCAAATACCTGGGGGCCGAATTTGATATACATGGTGGTGGCATGGACCTTCAGTTTCCACATCATGAAAGTGAAATCGCACAGAGTACGATCTGCAACCATCATACACCGGCGAGATACTGGATACACAATAATATGATTACCGTAAACGGGCGTAAGATGGGTAAAAGCTACAACAACCAGATAAAACTAACGGAGATGTTTAGTGGCACGCACCACCTGCTTACGCAGCCCTTTGATGCGATGACGATCCGCTTTTTTATTCTTCAAAGCCATTACCGCAGCCCGATAGATTTTAGCAGCGG
>JAVHOI010000272.1:0-10884 GCA_036169975.1 Ferruginibacter sp.
TAAGCACAGCCATAAACGTTACCAACGTCCAGTTTCGTTTGGGGCTTTTCTTCATGAATAATAGCAATGGACAAACAAAATTCAAAACCAGGTTTAAAAAGAATATGCCACGGAAAGGGCCTTGTACACGTATTTTAAAATACCCTGTTTCCTCTGGAATATTCGCATACCAGATCAACATGTATTGTGAAAACCAAAGATAAGCCCAGAACACGGAAAAGGCGAACATGAATTTACCCACATCATGAAGGTGCTCATCGGTAACATACTCCAACTGCCCCCTGTTTTTCAGGAACACCACATACAAGGCTATCAGCGACATGCCTGCTACAAATGAACTGGCAAAAGTGTACCAGCTAAACATGGTACTGTACCAATGCGCATCAATGCTCATAATCCAAAGCCAGGGAATAGTAGAGCCAACCGTTAATCCAAAAAATACAATGAATAATGAAGCCCATAAAATATTCTTATTGATCCAGTTTTTACCGGTTTCATAATCCATCGGCCCTGTCCTGTCGCTTTCAATACTAAAGGAACGCATTTTCCTTCCTATAAACCACCAGAGAAAAATAGTGACGGTGCTCCATACGGTAAAAAAAACTGGATTTAAAAAGCCTTTTTTACCGTTTAAAATTTTATCATTCGCAACAACTTCCTTATCTAACCAAGGAAAAATATCAGTTCTTCCCCCCCAAACGATGGACATTAATATTATAAAAGTGATGATACCCAACACCGGTACTACACTTGATATTGCTTCCGGAACCCGCTTTAAAGCAACCTGCCACCCACCCATTGCCAAGGTGGTAACCCCGATAAAAAACATGCTTGCATTTGTTATCAATAAAAAGAAAACGCTGTTTTGTAACAACACCGCCCAAAACCGGGTACTGTTTATGTTTTCTCCATGAGCCGCATGTACAAAAGGATGGAACGCTATAAACCCATATAGCAAGGCAATTAAACCGGCGCCAATCAGGCCCATTGTCCATTTATTATAATTCTCCGGTAACTCGAATGATTTAGACATCTAAACTTTATTTATAGTGAATGCTTTTATAATTTATTTTTTGACTGCCGCACTGTCTGTTTTTGCAGCTACCCTTACTGTTCCGGTATCTTTGGCTGGCGCTGCTTTTGGCTGTAATGTTCTTATATATTGCACCATCTGCCAGCATTGCTTCCTGCTTAACTGCGGAGCATAACTCCCCATATTATTTCTTCCATAATTAATGGAATGATGCATCGTTCCGTCCGCCATTGCCACATAAATGGGTAATGTAAGATTGGCTATTGCACCAATTTTTCCGGAAGTACTTAAAGGGCCATTCCCCTGGGCAGTAGCTCCATGACATATTGCGCAGTTAATATTAAATAACCTGGCTACTTCAGCTTTATCCTTATCCGCAAGTGGTGGCAAAGGGTTTTTTACCTGGGCGCTCATTGCGTATCCCGCGGAATCGTTTGGCAAGGTATAAGGAAATAATTCGCCCCTTCCGATGGTACCTTCAACAGGCTGCCTGTTATAATAAATTTCATCACCCGGATTTTTCTTATCGGTTGTAAAAAACATGGAATCCAGTGGTGAGTAAGTCTCTAATGCACGGCTGTAAGTCATATCCGGCATATATGTTTTTCCAGGCTCCCGTTTGCTGTCACAGCCTGTCATTGCTATCAGCCCTGCCATTGAAAATAATAATACGCTTATAATAGTATTTTTTTTCATTCTGTATATTTTTTCCAAAAATCCTTTCTTTTTATTTTTTGTCCGGAGGGATAAAAAGCATTTTCAAAATTTAAATTCACAACAATTGATGAATGCAACGGCTATTCAAAATTGAGCGCCTTTTTTGGTTGCTGAAATTCTTAATACCCTTTCTCGGTATCCCCATATAATTTTTGTTCTTTGTCATACCTGCCAATCCACCAACCGGTTTCAGCAATTTGAATATTTATTTCTTTAGCGCCTGCCTTTTGTAAAAATGCTTCTACTTCCGCATCATTTGTTTTATCGGTACACTCAATAGCCATAACAAACAAATCATCGGTAGCCCTTAAATGAAAATGATGTTTTTTTACAAATGGCGATAACTGGCATAAATAACAAAAAGTAAGTACCATGCCAACAGCAGCGAATAAAACCGTTAATTCAAATGTAATTGGTATCCATGCCGGCAAAGCGAAATGCGGCTTGCCCCCAATATTCAGCGGCCAGTCTTTTGTAAAAATCCAGCTCATGGTAGTAAGTGCGGTAGCAGTACCCACTACTCCGTATATAAAACCCGCCGTATGCAAACTTGTTTCTCTCAATCCCATTGCATGATCCAGCCCGTGAATGGGAAAGGGCGTATATACATCATGAATTTTGTACCCGGCGCGACGAACATTCTTCACTGCGGGAAACAATACTGCTTCATCATCGAAACATCCTACTACAAATTTTTTAATTCCTCCAGCCATAAAATTTATTTTTTTAACCTGAATCTTTAAAAGGTTATTGGTTTTTAAAAAAGATGAATACTCTTTTTAAATCATTGAACTCCTTTTTTTATTCCCCTTTGGGGGATTGAGGGGGCTGTTTTAGTGTGCATGCTCCACTTCATCCAGAAAAAATTTATCCGCATCCGCCTTTTCCAAATCAGTCATTTTATGCTTATAATTTTCACCACTGGTTTTTAACACCGCTTTAATTTCCGCCACCGCAATAACCGGGAAGTATTTTGCGAATAAGAAGAAGCAGGTGAAGAACAAACCAAAGGTTCCAAGATAAAAACCAATTTCCCAGATAGAAGGACTGTAATAAGTACTCCACGACGATGGTAAATAATCCCTGTAAGTAGAAGTAACGATAATCACAAAACGCTCGTACCACATACCAATATTTACAATGATGCTCATGAAGAAAGTGAAGGCGATATTTCTTCTGAGTTTTTTAAACCAAAACATTTGAGGAGATACCACATTACAAAACATCATTAAATAATAACTCCACCCGTAAGGGCTGAATATGTTCGCCCTGTTTTCCTTAAACGCATACCACTCGTAAGGGTTTTGACCATACCAGGCAATAAACAATTCAGTGATGTAGGCGATACCGACAATGGAACCCGTCAACACAATTACTTTATTCATCGCTTCAATATGGCCAAGGGTAATATAATCTTTTAAGGAAAATACTTTTCTTAAAACGATCATCAGTGTTTGCACCATCGCAAACCCGCTGAAGATGGCTCCGGCTACAAAATAAGGCGGAAAGATAGTGGTATGCCAACCCGGTACGACTGATGTGGCAAAGTCAAAGGATACAATAGTGTGTACCGACAATACCAATGGCGTAGCAAGCCCTGCCAATACAAGCGATAATGATTCGTGCCGCTGCCAGTGTTTCGTGCTGCCTGTCCATCCAAAAGAAGCGACACCATAAAACATTTTGCGGAATTTTGTTTTGGCTCTGTCCCTTACCGTAGCCAAATCGGGTAATAAACCAGAATACCAGAACAACAGCGATACGGTAAAATAAGTAGATATCGCAAACACATCCCACAAAAGCGGGGAGTTAAAGTTGACCCATACCGGGCCTCTTGAATTTGGATAAGGCATGATAAAGAAAGCCAGCCAAACCCTACCCATGTGCCATACCGGAAACTGGCCTGCACACATCACGGCAAAAATAGTCATTGCTTCCGCCGCACGGTTTACTCCGGTTCTCCAGCCCTGCCGGAATAATAATAAAATGGCGGAGATCAATGTTCCGGCATGGCCAATACCTACCCACCATACAAAGTTGGTAATATCCCAACCCCATCCAATGGTTTTATTCAGGTTCCACTGGCCAACACCATAAGTAACTTCCCTGTAAATACTATACACACCAAATAACAATAAAGCTACACTGACGTAAAAACCAATATACCACAGGCGGCTTGGCTTCATTTCAATAGGGCGTATAATGTCTTCCGTTACCTGGTGGTAATCTTTGCTGCCATCCACCAGCGGTTCCCTGATCTGTGATTCGTACTTTAATAATGACATATTTCTTAAGCTGTTTTATAGCCGTTAACCTTAGCTGTTAGCAATTAGCTTTTTTTATTTTTATTTAACCAGCAACACCTCTTTGATGAACATTCCCGCCTGAATGACTTGTTAAGCAGCCCCGCCTGAATTATTCTGCCGGGCGGAGTTGTGTTATTTTAATACCGAATACCGGGACTTACTTGTGCTAAATACCTTTAATGAACTTCCTCAATCCTTGTCTTCTTTTTGATACTCTAAAAAAAATTAAACACATCAAACTAATACAAATTTCCTCCCGGGAAAATGAAAGGGTTATACTTCCTTTTCGTTTGTAACATTCCTGTCGGTGTTCTTAATCTTAGCCAGGTAACTCACATTCGGTAACACGTGCAATTGTTCCAAAACGTAAAAGTTTCTATGCTTTTGATCTACATGCCTGATCTTATATACATCACTATCCTTATCATTCACATTTCCAAAACTGATGGCGTGTGTAGGGCAGGCCTGCATACAGGCTGTTTTTACATTTCTTACCAATGACGCATCGCCGGCCTTCTTGGCTTCCAGTTTGCTATCCTGTAATCTTTGTACACAGAAAGAACATTTTTCAATTACCCCTCTTGACCTTACCGTTACATCAGGGTTCAGCACCATCCTGGTTAAAGTTTCGTTCATCTGCATTACCGACTCATTCATATATCCCTGCTCCACCATCGGATTTTGATTATCTGGAAAGCTATCCGCCCCGGTATAATCCAACCAGTTAAAACGACGTACTTTAAACGGGCAGTTATTAGCGCAATACCTTGTACCGATACAACGGTTATAAGTCATTTGATTCAAGCCTTCCGTACTATGGTTGGTTGCGGCTACGGGGCAAACATTTTCACAAGGCGCATTGTCGCAATGCTGGCACAGCATTGGTTGGAACACTACATCCGGATTATTTTTATCACCGGTAAAATAACGGTCAATACGCAACCAATGCATTTCATGCGCTCTCGAAACCTGTATTTTACCTACTACACTTACATTATTTTCGGCAGTACAGGCTACTACGCAGGCACTACAACCGGTACAGGTATTTAAATCAATACTCATCCCCCATTTGATCCCCGGCTTTACATAGTCGGGGTAAATGGTTGCATCCTTTACATAGTCCGTTCCACCTGATGCGGCTATTAACATCGCCCTTTCATGAGTGGCTTCTTCCAATACATGTTCAGGGTCTTCTGCATATTTTTTCAAAGAACCTTCATAAATAACCGGGCGGCTTTCTGAAGAGCCATGTACCTGTGTTTGTGCTAAAACGTAAGTGTTGCCCGATTTCTTAATATCCGCTACAGCAGCATATCTAAATCCTGTTCCATCAAAACTGACCAGTGGGTAAGCATTTTGGCCTGCGCCATTGGCAGATCTTCCAATATGTTCGGCTGTTTTATCTTTATCAGCGCTTTGCCTTCCATAACCCAATGCCACTGCTACAACGTTTGGATGAATGCCCGGAATAATTAATACCGGCAATTCCATCGTTTTCCCATTTGCCGTAATTGTTACAGTTGGCTTCTCCGGATGTACTTCGTAGCCATCTCCATCACGTTGGTTTCCCACCACATCAATACCGATGATTGCCTTTGCCAAATCGGGGCTCATTAAAGCATAGTTGTCCCAGGTTACTTTTGAAACAGGATCCGGTAATTCCTGCAACCAGGGGTTGTTGGCCTGGCTACCACTACCCATGGAAACTTTTTGATAAATTACCAACTCGTAATTACCGCTTTTTGCAGCAGCAACTTTTGCGGATGCCGCCGTAACAGCGCCGCCGTTAAAAGTAGCGGCACCAACAGTCATTGCTGATGGCTCTACTACGCCGTTTTGTAAAGCGGTATTGTACGCATCTTCCGTACCTAATTTGGCTACCCAATATGTTTTAAAGAATGCTTCATAATCCAATACATCACCGGAAAGTTTTAACAGGGATGTCTGGAAAGACCTTGTTTTAAATAAAGGATTGATGGTTGGCTGTAAGAAACTGGTATAGCCTGTTTTTGGTTCCGCATCACCCCAGCTTTCCAACCAATGGTGGGCCGGGATACTATATTTACAAAGCTCCGTAGTTTCATTCATGGTAGCATTAAACGAAATGGTTACCGGAACTTTCGCAAGGCCATCAATAAATTTTTTACTGTCAAAATAAGTATATGCAGGATTGGTGGCATGTATTAATAAAGCACCCACGGCCCCGGCATTCATATCTTCCACAAGCTTCACCATATCAGCGTCTATACCTGCCCGATAATTGGAAGTAACCGCCCAATTGATGGTTTTGCCATTTGCGCCTATTGCTTCATTAATAGCATTTACTATAATTTGTAAATTAACATCATTGCTTCCACAAACTACAAGGGATGCGCCTTTGCTGGCATTTAATGCTGCGGCGGCTAATTCAATTCCCTTGTTAAGTTCTTTATCGCTGATAACAGGCGCTGTAACAGCGCCACCCAATTTCGCCAATAAAGCCAAAGCAACCGCACCTTTTTCAGATGGCTTGTGAACAAACCTATCATCCGCATTACTTCCTGTAAGGCTCAATGAACTTTCAAAATGAATATGTTTGCTCATGGCAGGTTTTTCACCTGTTATTCTGCGGTTTTGGGCATATTGGCCGGCAAACTCAACTGGGCTTAACCAGGTGCCTAAAAAATCGGCGCCAATACTTACGATCACTTTCGCATTATCAAAATGATAGGAAGGGATGGCCTTTTTTCCATAACAGGCTTCATTTGCCAAAAGCATCCCGCTGTAGCTTACCGCATCATATTGAACGTGGCGGCTGCCGGCGTTTTTAGCCAGAAATTCTGTTATGATTTGTAATGTTGTTGGAGAGTTGATGGTGGAAGTAAGCAGTACTATCGGTTTGCCACCCAGGCCTTTCAATGCATCTGATGCTATTTTATCAAATGCTTCAAAGGTTGTTACTTCTTTAAAATCCGTTCCGGCCTTTTGCATTGGGTAACGCAGGCGGGTAGTATCGTACAGGTCCAAAACCGAAGCCTGCACCAAAGCGCTTGTTCCACCTTTGGTAATGGAAGACATTTCATTTCCTTCTATTTTAATTGGGCGCCCGTCCCTTTGCTTCACAATTACAGGAGTAACATCGCCTTCATTGATACAGGTGGATGCATAATAATTAGCCACACCCGGCGTTAAGTTATCCGGCTTTTGTAAATAAGGCACCACGTGGCGTACCGGCATTTCGCAACTTGCGGCCAATGTAGCCGCAGCCGTGCTAAAACCTAAATATTTAAGAAAATCCCTTCGGGGGGTTTTGGCAGCTAAAAGCCCTTTATCATCAAGATCCTCCAAAGGCAGCAACTCTTCTTTAAATTCTTTCTCCACCGTTTGCTGAAATGCCTCCGAGTGATTTAATTCTCCAAAATTTTGCCAGTACTTTTTATTACTCATATTACAATTTGAAAATTCGACAATTTGAAAATGTGACAAAGAATGGAACTCATTTTCACATTGAGCCATTTTCACCTTTGCTCAATTATTAATTAATAATGACATTTTTGACACTCCGTTCCACCAATCTTTTCCACCGTTACACTATCCATTTTACCGGCTTTTATATCATTGTGGAATTTTTCGTAAATGCTGTAGAATTTATTTCCTTCACCGGTAGCCTTATTGTAAAAATCTACTTTACTTTCCCTGTGGCAGTTAATGCACCAGCCCATGCTAAGATCGGCGAACTGGTAAACTTCGGGCATTTCCTGAATATTTCCATGACAGGTCTGGCAATTTTGTTTGCCCACTTTTACGTGCTGGCTATGGTTAAAATAAACATGATCGGGGAGATTATGAATTTTTATCCATTCAATGGGTTTGCCTGGTTTATCATATATTTTCGTATCGGGATTCCATCCTGCGTAGTCATATAATTTTTTTATTTCAGCAGTACCATCTACAACTAATCCGTTTTCCCTCACGATTGGATCCCCTTTATAATCCTTAATCGCCTTATGGCAATTCATGCAGGTATTTACAGAAGGCACATTCGCATGTTTGCTATCCTGCGCCCCACCATGACAATACAAACAACTGATTTGGTTGGTTCCGGCATGAACTTTATGTGAATAATAAATTGGTTGTTCGGGCTGGTATCCTTTCATCCGGCCAAGGCCCATAGCGGCATTAATAGTCATATACCCACCAAAACAGAACAACACTAAAATGCCAATCATTAAATAACTTTTGTTCCGGTAAAAAGGTACCGGCTCGGAGCGGAGTATCCCCTCCTTTTCATCAGATAATTTGCGAAGGCTGCTATTAACCTGTAATAATATCAGGGCGATTATAGCGAGAATAAGGGTTAGAATTCCAAATAATAAAGAGTTGTCTTCCGCAGGAGCAGCAGCGCCGGTACCGGTAGTATCCACTGGAACAGGTGCTTTGTAAGCATCTACATAATCTAAAATAGCTGTTATCTCATCGCTCTTCAGGTTAAACTGGGTCATCCTGGCACCATATTTTGCCAATAATCCTTTTGCGTAAGGATCCGATTCCAGCATGGAGTTAACATTATTAACCCATTTAACGGCCCAATCAGGATTAGGTCCCCTTTTCCTGGCACCCTGCAACATCGGCCCAATAAAATCTTCCAATGGTTTATGGCAATTGGCACAGTTCGCTTTAAACAATGCTTCGCCATCGGCGGCAAAAACCGTATTGGTAAAAGAAACCAATACAATAAACAGCATACTAGTTAAAACGTTTTTAAAGACTTTTCTATTAGGACTCATACAGTTGAAAACGGGTGTCTGGTGTGGAAAAATATCCTTCTTTGGCTGCAAAAATAAGTTTTGATATTGACATAATACCAACATTTGAAAAAAAAATTTTCCCTTGCCAGGCTTGATTTTTAGCGAATTGTTGAATTAAACCAAGAGTGATTGTCATGAATTTGTAAACAGTTTAAAGCTATCTGCCTTTTTGTTTTTGCTTTATTTTTTCACGAATTTTTATCACACATTTGCGTAATGTTTGAAAAATTAAAACAACGCTGGCAGGTAAACACTGCTAAAATGGTGCTTATAATATGCACCTTCGCATTAGGAGGAAGCCTCTGCGGATTTGCCGGCAGAAAGTTACTAAACCTTAGCGGAATGGATGCGGGATTTTTTTGGATATTGTCTTACATTATATTGGTTTCGCTTTTGTGGCCGGTTTGTGTTTTGCTGATCAGTATCCCATTCGGGCAATTTTCATTCTTCATAAAATACTTAATAAAAATAAAGAATCGTATGAGCGGGAAAAAAAACACAACCCTATCGGTAGCCATTTTTGCAAGTGGGGCAGGTAGCAATGCGGAAAAAATTATTGAACAAATGTTGATTTCCCTTAAAGCGGGTACGGGAATTTTTAGGGTTGATTTAATTGTATGCAACAAGCCGGGAGCCGGGGTGCTGGACATTGCCGCAAAATTAAAAATTGAAACGCTTTTAATTGAAAAAGAAAAATTTTTCAGGGGTGATGGCTATGTCGCGGAATTAAAATCCCGTGGGATTCAATTTATAGTGCTGGCAGGTTTTTTATGGAAACTGCCTGTTTCATTATTAACCGCTTACCCTCATAAGATCATCAATATTCATCCGGCGCTTTTACCAAAATATGGCGGCAAAGGCATGTATGGAGATAAGGTACATGAGGCCATTATCGCGGCAGGTGAAAAAGAAAGTGGGATTACCATTCATTATGTGGATGAATTATATGATCATGGGAATATCATTTTCCAGGCAAAGTGTGCGATAGAGGAAAATGATACCGCCGAAACGCTGGCGCAAAAAATCCATTTACTCGAACACAGGCATTACCCTAAAGTGATTGAAGATTTACTCAGAATGCAAAATAGCCGTTAAAAGGCCTTGCCAAACATGGAGACAAGATTTGTTATTGTAATATTGTAACCCACAAACCATTCCGCCTGTATCAGCCAATAAAAATATATTGTATCATCTTCTTCCTGATTTTAGCGGCGGCAGGTTCCGTAATGGGCCAACTTACCATTAGCGGAACCGTGTACGATTCTACCAAAGCTATTCCTGTAATGGATGTATTGGTAAAAAGTGGAAGTGGCACGCAGGCCATTACTGATTCTGCCGGTCATTATGAAATAGTAGCGACAGATAAGGATTCGCTAACTTTTATTTATCGTAACAAACCTACCGCCAAATTTGCCGTAAGGCAGATACAAAATATCGGCAACTTCGATATCTCCTTACATATACGTGTAGCCGAAAAATTTAAAACCATGAAGGAGGTAAAAGTTTTTACAAAAAATTTCAGGCAGGATTCCATAGAGAACAGGCAATACTATAATAAAATTTTCAGCTACGAAAAGCCGGGGGTGGCTTCTTCCATCACGCCGGGTTCTGGTTCGGTTGGGCTGGACCTTGATGAATTCATCAACATTTTCCGGTTTAAACGAAACAAGCAATTGAGAAAAATGCAGGACCGCTTATTAGAGCAGGAGCAGGAGAACTACATAAAATACCGTTTCAATAAAACCGCCGTTAAAAGGATCACCCGGCTGGAAGGCGCCGACCTTGATACTTTCATGGCGCTATACAGGCCAGATTTTGAATTTACCCAAATGGCCACCACGGTGGAGTTTTATCAATATATATTAAACGCTGCCTACCAGTTTAAAAAGGAATTGCTGATAAAGAAAAATAAAACAAGGTAAGGTGGAAGGCGAGTGGTGGAAGGGAAAAGGGTTAAGGTTTAATTTATTTTGTTTCCCTCCGGCTTTAATAAATGCTGCCATTTATTAACCGTGATTGTCCAAAAATAAACTTCATTCAA
>JAVHOI010000273.1:0-30446 GCA_036169975.1 Ferruginibacter sp.
GCCAAACTTAAACCCTACTTCTTTAAAGTGCGCCACCTCTACAAAACCAAATTTTTTATGTAACCCGATACTTGGTTCATTCGACGCTTCAATGCCTGCCACTATCGCATGCATATTCAATTCTTTCGCCGCATCAATTAGAGGAGGCACCAATAATTTGGCTATCCCCTTACCCCGGCTATCAGCAGCAACATACACTGAATTTTCTACCGTAAAACGATATCCCGTCCATGCCCGAAATGGGCCAATGGTACTGAATCCCATCAGCTTCCCCATTTCTTCCGCGACAAATATGGGATAGCCCTGTTCCTTTTTTAAGATAAACCATTCCTGCCTCATTTCTAATGTATGCGGCTCATTGTGCCAAACAGCCGTTGTGTTCAAAATGATGTCATTGTATATTGACAGCATCTCCGGTAAATCATTTTCATTCGCCTGCCTTACATTCATGATACAATAATTTTTGATCCGCGTAAAGATTACACCTTTTAAAAAGGGGTACACTTTATTTTTTCAAACCCTGCCTCAACTGAAGCAGCAAAGCCATATCCTTTACCCCGGGGCTTTTTTCAAAACGGCTGTTTACATCTACTCCAAAATAATCGGGGTGCGTGAATGCTTTTATTTTCGCGATGTCTTCCACACCGATACCGCCACTTAAAAAAAACGGCTTTTCAATTTTACTTTCAGTAATCAGCTTCCAGTCAAACTTTTCGCCCGTTCCGCCTGCCAGCCCGTCTTTTGAGGCGGTGTCAAATAAATAATAATCGCAAACCTCATCATAGTCCGCCACCATTTTATCAATAGAAATTTTTTCTTTTCCAACAGCGAATGCTTTTATTACTTCCACATCATCTGATAACCGCTCACACAATTCAGGTGTTTCATCGCCGTGCAACTGAACCACATCGAGGTCATAATCATCCACCATCCGCATTATTTCTTCGTAACCGGCATTGACGAATACCCCTGTTTTTTTTAAATCAAAATCAGTACCCTGCAGTTCCTCCCTGGAAATTTTTCCCACTACATACCGGGGCGATTCCTTTTGAAAAATTAATCCTGCGAAAGCAATGTTCAATCCATCCAACTGTTGCAATTGTTTCAACTGCGTAATGCCACATACTTTAATATTCATCGTATTTTTGTTTTCTGATTTATTGTAATTGTTGTATAAATTTTTTTATAAGATCCATATCCTTTACACCGGCCATTAGTTCAAACCTGCTGTTGATATCTATTGCGAATAAGGCTTTGGCTTCCGGCTTGGTTTCAAATTCTTTTAATTTCCCTACATCACCCGGCTCTATGCCACCACTTAAAAAATAAGGCTTGCCAACAACCACATCATGAAGTTTTTCCCAGTTGAATTTTTTGCCGGTGCCGCCATACCCGGCGCCTTCGGTATCAAACATGAACATATCGCACACCTCCATGTACTCCTGTATCCTCCAGCCAATATTATCCGTATCGCTGATGCGGAAAGCTTTTACCACTGAAATATAATCCGCTATTTTTTCACAATACCTGGGCGTTTCATCTCCATGCAACTGTACCATGTGAAGCCTGCATTCATCCACCATCTGCAACACTTCATCCACAGCCGCATTTACGAATACCCCTACTTTGTTGGTATGGTGTTCCTTTTTTATCTGGCTGGTAGTCATGTTTCGCAGCACATACCTTGGCGATTTAGGGTAAAAAATCAGGCCAGCGAATACCGCACCTGCTTCAGGCAACATCATCAATTGTTCTGCCTGGGTAATACCACAAACTTTTACTCTCATTTTACTTTTGCTTTTAGTTGCTGAACAAAACCGGCAAAAGCAATCGTTGGGTCAGGTTGTTTCATAAAGTTTTCTCCAATTAAAAACCCTTTGAATCCCGACCGCTGAAAGATACAAATTGTTTCAACATCATTGATGCCACTCTCCGCTATTTTAATTTTTTCCGCAGGTATTTTTTTACTCAGCTCAATAGAACGATTGATATCTACGGTAAATGTTTTTAAGTCGCGGTTATTAACGCCTACTATTTCCGTCTCGGCACAAATATGCTTCAACTCTTCTTCCGAATGTATTTCCAGCAGCACTTCCAACTGTAAGGATTTTGCGAACACCGCCAATTCTTTTACTCTTTCCCTGGTTAAGCAGGCTGCAATTAATAAGATCACATCCGCACCTATTGATTTAGCTTCCAGTATCTGGTATTCATCAATTATAAAGTCTTTGCGAAGGATGGGGATATTATTTACCCTCGCCTTTCTAACATCATCAAAGGAACCACCGAAGAAATGATTGTCGGTTAGCACCGATAAGCAACTGGCTCCATGCACTGTATAGGCAGCGGTTACTTCAGCAACATCCGCCGTATCATTTATAATTCCTTTGGAAGGTGAGCGGCGCTTGAACTCGGCGATGATACCGGTTTTGGTTTCATCCAGCAAAAATTGCTTCAACGAAAATGTTGTGCGGTTAAAAAAATCACTTCGCATTAATTCTTTAGCGCTCACCAGCTTTTTAGCATTGACAATTTCAATTTTTTTATAGGCTATTATTTCTTCTAAAATATTCATTCGGGTGTATTATCAATTAAATTTTGAAACATAAACTTTTTTAAAAAAAATGATGCAATTTAGATATCAATCTATGAGTTGCAAGGGCTACCGATATTATGGCCAAATGAGACAATATTAAATTGCTTATTTTTTCCCTACCAATATTCCGCCCCTACGTGGCTTTACTGAATTATGATTTTAATGCTACCGATATTATGTCCCCATGGAACATTTTTAAATCGCATGTTTTTTTTCTACCAATATTATTTCTATACGGGACTTTAAAAACCTTATCTCAAATGTTTAACTTTTATAACAACAAATTCTTTTCTTTAACTAAAAAAAATAAAAATAAAATGCAGCATAATTAATCTGACACCTGGCTATACGCAAAGTTTTTTCAATGCTCCAAACGCCTTGCCACTCTCCAGGCTCTCTACCGCAAGTTGATAGCAATCATCATAATTATCATAAAGCCCGGTGCATTGCAGTGCCATTGCTGAATTGGCCAATACTACCGCATTCTGAGCCCAGGTGCCGTTGCCTTCCAATATTGTTTTAAATATTTTTGCCGATTCCTCCACCGTATTACCCCCATAAATATCCGCCGCGAAAACCGTTCGCTTACCCAATTCCTCCGCTGTCATAATTTTTTCCCCCTCCTTCGTAATAACTTTGGTATCGCCTGTCAGGGAAATTTCATCATATCCATCAAGGCTATGGATAATGGTAAAATTATTTCCCGTTTGCTGCAACAGGTAATTGTATATCCTGGCCATTTCCAAATTATAGACACCCACCAACTGGTGCTTAGGAAAGGCGGGATTAACCATTGGGTCAAGCATATTAAAGAAGGTGCGGATGCCCAGGTTTTTTCTGATGGGGCCTACCACTTTTAATGCGGGATGAAACATGGGGGCGTGTAAAAAACAAATATTGGCAGCCTCCAGTTCCTTTTTCAAAATACCGGTATCATTCTTAAAGTGGTATCCCAATTGCTCCATCACATTGCTGGAGCCACTGATGGACGTTGCTCCATAATTACCATGCTTCGCCACTTTATTGCCCGTACCCGCTACTATAAAACAACTCAGGGTAGAGATATTAAAAGTATTTTTTCCATCACCACCAGTGCCCACAATGTCAATTACTTCCTGTCCGTTTAAATCTACCCTGATACACAATTCCAACAACGCATCCCTGAACCCCTGAAGTTCGTTGATGGTGATACTGCGCATAAGGTAAACCGTAATGAAGGAAGCGATCTCGCTTTCATTGTAGGCGCCCTTTGAAATATTGATAAGTATTTCCTTTGCCTGTTCCCTTGAAAGGCTTTTGTGTTCAAATAAAAAACTTAGAATCTTCTTCATTGTCTGAACTATGATTTGTAGGATTTATATGATTATCCTGATTTTTTTTGAATGTATTATTTTCTGAACTTTGATTTTATTCGATTGAAACTCTTCTTTACAATGATCATTCGTGTGAATGGTGAAATGCAAAAAAGTGGTCATTCTTAATTTTTAATTACTCAAAACTCCCCATTAACTTCAAACCCCCAACCAATTCCTCATAATCTTTTCCCCATCCGGCGTCAGCACACTCTCCGGATGAAACTGTACGCCCTGCACATCATACGTTTTATGTTGCAATCCCATTATAAATCCATTTTCATCCACCGCGGTAATTTCCAGTTCGCCCGGAAAATTTTTATCACTCACAATCCAGGAATGATAGCGCCCGACTTCTATTGTATTGCCAAGGCCTTTCAGAAGATTTGATTTCGGGTTGATGATTTTTATTGGTGTTGCCACGCCGTGATAAACTTTATCCAGGTTTACCAATGTGCCGCCAAAGGCCTCTCCAATTGCCTGGTGGCCCAAACAAACGCCCAGTATGGATTTTCCGGGAGCGTATTCTTTTATCAGCGGCAACAACAATCCTGCTTCATCCGGTAATCCCGGCCCGGGAGATAATATTATTTTATCGTAAACTTTCACCTGCTCCAATGTTATCTGGTCGTTGCGAAATACATCCACTTTCTGATGCAGTATCTTTTCAACCAAATGCACCAGGTTGTAAGTAAAAGAATCATAGTTGTCAAATACCAATATTTTCATCTCAGATATTTTGCGCCATTACGATGGCTTGTTTTAATGCATTCAATTTATTGTTTACTTCCTGCAACTCACTTTCGGGTTTACTCGCCGCTACTATTCCTGCGCCTGCCTGGTAAACCAGGGTGTTTTGCCTGCTCAAAAAAGTGCGTATCATAATGGCATGGTTGCAACTTCCATCAAAGCCGATATGGCCAATGGCGCCGCCATAATAGCTCCTGCCTGTTGGTTCATATTCGTTGATCAGTTGCATGGCCCTGAATTTTGGGGCGCCACTCAATGTGCCTGCGGGAAAACTTACCGCCAGCAATTTGAATGGATTTGTTTCCGGGCCTACCGTGCCCGTAACCTCACTCACCAAATGGATGACGTGGGAATAATAATTTACCTTCTTGTATTGTGTTACTTTCACATTGGTACATATATGGCTTAAATCATTTCTCGCAAGGTCAACGAGCATTACATGCTCCGCATTTTCCTTCGGATCCTTTTCCAATTGTATGGCCAATGCCTTGTCGGTTTCATCATTGCCTGTTCTTTTAAATGTGCCGGCAATGGGGTGCACAATGGCCTTTCCATCTTTTACGATCAACTGGCTTTCGGGTGATGACCCCATGAGTTTGTAATCGCTGTAATCAAAATAAAATAAATAGGGACTTGGATTGATGCTCCGCAATGCCCTGTAAACATTGAATTCATCACCAGTAAAAGATTGCTGAAACCTGCGGCTCAGCACAATCTGAAACACATCGCCCCGGTGGCTGCTGGCTATTCCTTTTTTTACCATTTCAATATAATCGGCATCCGTGAGATTAGAGGATTCTTCCCCTTTGGTATTAAATGGAAAAGTGGGCACATCCTTGCTTTTTATCAGGCTCTCAATTACATCCACTTCGCTTTCAATTCCATTGATGGCATTTTCACAAATAAACAATTCGTTTTTAAAATGGTTGATGGCGATAACGTATTGGTACAAACGATAACGCATCAGCGGGATACCGGCGCCTTCGGTTTCCAGGCGGGTGCCGTCTAATTTAATCGTATCAAAAAATTGAACCGCATCATAAGTACTGTAGCCAAATAATCCCTGGGCAACATTGATTGGCCGGGGTGCAACCTCACTTATTTCAAAACGCTGCATAAAATCCCAAAGGTGTTCCGGTACTTTAGAAGTGTTGGTTATTTTAATTTTTTCCGGGTTTTGTCCTGGCAATTTATACTCGATAGTGGAAGCTGTTCTTATTTCAATACCGGCTATGGCGTTGATGCCGATAAAGGTGTAGCTGTTTTCCCCTGCATGAAAATCGGAGCTTTCCAATAAAATGGTATCGCGGAAACGGTCCCTGAGACGCAGGTAAATCCCTACGGGCGTGTACACATCCGCAAGCAGTTTTTTGTACGTGGTTTGTATCTTTATTTTTTTCATATACCCTAAGCCCGGTGGACTTTTAGCTCAAATTTTAAACCTGGCTTTATTTACAATAAGCCGGTGCCAAAACTTAAGTGATGAACAATTTTTTTTACAATTTCCTTATTTCTTTTCAAAGAAATAAGGAATATTAAAAAGCCCCAACACAAGTGCCGGGGCTTTAATATATTTATACATACAATAGCATTGCGACACATCAAAATATTGACTGCCACCACCAACTATTATTATTAAAATTTATTTTTTTCATTCGCTGATGCAAAGATGCGGGCTTATCATTAAATAAAAAAACTTTTTTATGATTACAGGAAAAATAAAAGTTCACCGCCAAAACAGAAAGTTTTATTCCTTGCAAAAGCAACAGAATTTTATTCAGGTTGTAAAATATCAACTCCGGTTGGAGCAGCAGCCAAAAGATACCAGCTCATCAACTTTTTAATTCAATTAGGCAAGACAAAATTTTGTAAAAAAACACACTATTTTGGATAAAAGCTTTAATATAAAATCACCTCTTCCCTATCCCATTCAACTTTTACTTTTTGAGAAAAAACAGTATCTATGGCTTTTCCACAATAATCAGGTTGAATAGGTAGTTCCCTGTTAAACCTCCTGTCAACCAATACGCATAATTCAATTTTTTGTGGACGTCCAAAATCCTGAATGGCATCCAAAGCGGCACGGATAGTCCTGCCGGTATATAATACATCATCAATCAATATCACAATCTTGCCTTCAATTGAAAACGGTATATCCGTTTTATTGGCAATACGCAATTCTTGTCTTACATCATCCCTGTAAAAAGTAATATCCAAAATACCGTATTGAACTTTTTCATCCGGACAAAGCCTTCGGATACTTTCAACAATTAACTTACTAATCTGTACGCCCCTTGGCTGTAGCCCAATAAACACCACATCATCTAAATGTAAATAATTTTCAAGGAGCTGATGGGCAAGCCTCAAAATAGTTAAGTGTAATTGCCGTTTGTCAAGTATAGTTTTCAAAATTTAATTTTATAAAGCGAATTTATCGGTTATTGTCCGAATAAAAAAGGGCTGAAAATATTCAACCCTGATAAATATTGGGAAATGCGGAACGATATGGTGATATTGGTTTTTACAAAGGCCCGATAATTTCATTAAAACAATTTTCCAATTATCAATTTTTATTTTTCCAGCAAAAACGGATACCGGTAATCCGTAACCGGCAGAAAGGTTTCTTTTATGGTACGTGCACTTAACCAGCGATATAGATTTAAAAGGCTGCCTGCCTTATCGTTTGTTCCGCTTCCCCTTGCACCTCCAAAAGGTTGTTGGCCAACCACGGCACCCGTAGGTTTATCATTGATATAAAAATTTCCGGCGCTGTTTCTCAATTTATCTGTTGCCAATTCCACCGCCAGCCTGTCCTGTGCTATAACCGCACCTGTTAAGGCATACGGCGATGTGGTGTCAACCAATTTCAGGGCATCTTCAAATTTATTTTCATCATAAACATACAGGGTAAGCACCGGGCCAAATATCTCTTCGCACATGGTAACATATTTTGGATCGGTAGTTTCTATTACTGTCGGCTCTATAAAAAAACCCTTTGATTTATCACACTTGCCACCTGCAAGTATTTTAGCATTGCTGCCCTTTTTGCCTGCATCCTTTATATAATTTTCCAATTTATCAAAACTCTTTTCATCAATAACGGCATTGATAAAGTTGGTGAAATCTTCCACACCGCCCATCTTCATTGTTTTTAATTCCGACACCAGTTTCTTTTTTACTTCCACCGCGATATTTGATGGGATATAAGCCCTGGATGCGGCGGAACATTTTTGTCCCTGGTATTCAAATGCGCCCCTTGCCAATGCGGCAACCACCACATCAGAGTTGGCGCTTTTATGCGCAATCACAAAATCCTTTCCTCCAGTTTCTCCTACTATGCGTGGATACGATTTATATATTCCGGTATTGGCGCCAATCGTTTTCCACATGAATTTGAATACGGCAGTACTTCCGGTAAAATGAACTCCCGCGAAACCGGGGTGGCTAAAGCATACTTCACCTATCACCGGGCCGCTTACAAACACCAGATTGATGACACCATCGGGCAATCCGGCTTCTTTTAAAACACGCATGAATACCTGTGCGCTAAATGCCTGGGTATGGGCGCATTTCCAAATGACTACATTACCACACATGGCAGCGCTCGAAGGCAGGTTGCCACCAATGGCCGTAAAATTGAATGGTGTAATGGCCAGTACAAACCCTTCCAGCGGACGGTACTCTACCCTGTTATTGACCCCTGCGCTGCTGAAAGGTTGCTGCCTATAAATTTCGCTTAAAAAATGCACGTTAAACCGGAGGAAATCTATCAGTTCGCAGGCGGCATCAATTTCGGCCTGGTAAGCATTTTTACTTTGCCCCAGCATAGTACTGCCTACTATGTATGGACGATATTTGGCAGCCAGTAAATCAGCCGCTTTTAAAAATATATTCGCCCTGTTTTCCCAACTGAGGGCGGCCCATTTTTCTTTTGCCTTTAAAGCGGCTACAATGGCTTTTTTAACATGGCTGGCATCACCTTCATGATAGTAGCCAAGTAAATGTTTGTGTTCGTGCGGTGGCCGCAATTCTTTTTTATTATTTGTCCGTACCTCTTCACTCCCAATGTACATCGGGATATCCGCCTTTTCATTTTTCAATTCTTTCAGCACTTTTTTCAAGGCTAACTTTTCCTTGCTGCCCGGTGCATAATTCAGTACCGGTTCGTTAACCGGAATTGAGTAATAAAAATTTCCGTATTGCATATTCTGATTTATTTTTTTTTAAAATATTAGTTCTGAAACCTCTTCTGGCCAACAAATAAAAAATGTATTTATTTATCCTGGCGTTGTTTTTAAAAATAAATTTATTCCCATTTTCACCATTCACTTAAAGACGAGCTAATTATTTACCGCAATAATTTTAAACTTATCCCCTTCCTGCGAAAACCATACTTTGCCATCTTCACTCATTGCGCCTTTACTATTTCTGAATATCTCGCTAAAGTTAATTTTGGCAATGGATAACCTGGCATTTTTTGTAAATACCTTATCGTAATTTTTTATAAAATCATTTTCGTTTTTGATAGATTTGCCGAGTGGGTACCTGATGAATCCGGCCAACTGCACTTTGTCATCATTCAACACTAATATTTGCAATTGTTTTAAAAATAATTTGAACCCTTTAACATCCGTAATACCGGCATCCTCCCAGGAAGTGGGTACACTGCCATCAATGAAAACGCTGTCATCCTTCATTTCTTCCAGGGTTAATCCACTGCCCAGGGATTTAGCAACTTTTATGGTTACAGAAGAATCCATCATTTTTGGAGATGAATCAATGACAGGAAGGGGGTGTACATCAGGTGGTGTTTTTGTACCATTGCAGGCAAATACAGCAGGCAGCATAGCAATGATTAAAAAGTATTTTTTCATGTTACTGAATTTATATTTTAAATACGGCTAAAATAATGAATTGATACCAATAGATAAGCAGGAGACCATTATCATTTACATTAATGCTTTATTCAGAAATATATTTTAAGCTGCATCAGGATGCTTTAGTTTCTTTTTCGCTCATCAAATAAGCTTTAATAAATCCATCCAGTTCCCCATCCATTACCGGGCCTACATTTCCCACTTCAAAATCAGTGCGGTGGTCTTTGATCATTTTGTAAGGATGAAAAACATAAGACCGTATCTGGCTGCCCCATTCTATTTTTTTCTTTGAAGAATTGGAGGCATCAAGTACTACCTGACGTTTGCGCATTTCTTCCTCATACAACCGGCTCTTAAGCATCGCCATCGCCTTTTCCCTGTTTTCTCCCTGCGTTCTGGCCTGCTGGCATTCTACAATAAAACCACTTGGCCTGTGTGTCAGCCTTACCGCCGTTTCTACCTTATTTACATTTTGTCCGCCGCTGCCGCCACTTCTGAAAAATGCCCAGTCCACATCAGCGGGGTTTACCGCTATCTCAATCGTATCATCTATTAACGGGTAAACATATACGCTGGCAAAGGAGGTATGCCGCCTTGCATTGCTATCAAATGGGCTAATCCGAACGAGCCGGTGTACACCGCTTTCCGCTTTTAAAAAGCCATAAGCGAATGGCCCATCAAACTGAAAAGTGCAGGTTTTTATGCCGGCGCCATCGCCCCATTGCCAATCAAGTTCGCTCACTGCCCAGCCCTGCCTTTCGCCATACATGCGGTACATACGGGCAAGCATTTCGGCCCAGTCCTGGCTTTCTGTTCCACCAGCGCCACTATTAATCTGCAATAAGGCGGGAAGCGCATCGGTTGGTTCATTAAGCGTGCTTTTAAATTCCGCTTCATCAATGGCGGTATTGGCTTTGGTAAATGCCTCCTTCACTTCCTCTTCGGTAGCTTCGCCTTCTTTCCAAAACTCAAAAAGTACGGCAAAATCTTCCACCAATGATTCTACATCGTGGTACATATTTACCCAATACTCATTAACCTTTGTTTCTTTTAAAATGGAAGTTGCCCGGGCATTATCCTCCCAAAAACCCGGCGAAAGCGAGAGTTGTTTATCGTTGTCTATTTTATATTGTCGGTTAGCAACGTCAAAGAAACCTCCTCAAGACCAGCACCCGGTCTCTCATATCCTTCAATTGTTCTGTTGTCATGTAGCAAAAATAAGGGATATTTTGGAACGTGCAATACATCAGTCTTCTTAAAGAAAACAACTACACTTCATATTTCCATTTACCCGTAATAATTATATGGGTCTTAATTTCTGTTGAATCCCTGATAATTTTTTTTAACCGAATTTATATATCCTCAATTGATTTAATTGAAACCTGAAGTTGAAAAAAAAACGGAATATTGAAAAAAGGAAATGGGCTGTATTGCGATACAGCCCATTCTTTTTGGGTACATGAATACTTTTCCATTTTTACTTTAAGAATCATAAAACAATTTTGTCACTTTCTGAAATGCTGGACAAATTTTTATTTTACTTAGATAAAAAAAAATGAATTTTACTGATGATAGTTTTTAAACCAAATCAGTAACAAGTTTGTACACACTGATGCATAGTACCAATGCACTTGATGCCAGGATCAGTTTTACTGCGATCTTTTCCATGTTGAATGGGGGATTTTAGGGTGAAGCGGATATAGTTTTCTTGTACTGTTATTATGAACGCCTTAAATGCTGGGTTTAGTATGTTGCCCTTCAATTTTTCCAGAAGAAATTAAAATGGATTGGAATTGAAAATAACCATTTTAAATATACCCTGATTTATTAAATATATTTTATCTGTTAAAGCAATATGTATAAGGGCTTAATTCACACACTGATAATATATAAAGTTATTTTTTACATTAAAATTATTTAAAGAATAATATAATACCTGTTGACAATGTGCTAAAAATTAAAATAATTTAGCTTCCTTTTTATGATTTTAAAAACAATCTTTTTATTTATAGTATGGTTATTGCTATATTTTTGCATTAAATTATCAACCATGCAATTCAAATTCACCAAAAATATTCAGTTTACCAAACTGATCAAAGCGAATGGAAGGTTAAAGGAATTTAATTTTCGGAAATTAAATGAAAACAAGGAAGGATTGTTTACAGTGGATGTAGTGGACGAACGTGATTCCCGTGTATTTTTCAATATTCAAAAAACGGATAATAGCTGGAAGGTAATAAAACAACCTTTACCGCAATGGGTATTGGAAAACGAAGAAATTTTTAACGAGCTTATTGAGGAAGAATTAAAACTAACTTAATTATCCATCTGTTTCAGGAAATCATTATTTAGGTGCGCATGAACTTTATTACCTGAATCTTTTAAAAAATTTATGCTAACCTTTCTTCTATAAACTATCATTAAAAGATGAAAAAAATATTTTTAATTTATCTGGTTTCAATATCTTTTTTTGTTTTTACATCAAACAGGCTTTCAGCCCAGGAGATTGCAAACAATATAAAGCCAACATTGAATCATATCGCGATATATGTTGTTGACCTTAAAAGGAGTACTGGTTTTTATCAGCAAATTATTCAATTAGATACAATCCCCGAGCCTTTCCATGATGGCAGGCATACCTGGTTCGCCATTGGCCCGCTGAGCCATTTGCACCTCATTCAGGGAGCAACTGATTTTTCCACACATGAAAAGAACAACCATCTTTGTTTTACTGTTTCATCAGTAACTGATTTTATAAAAATATTAAATAGCCATCAAATTGAATATGAAAATTGGGCAGGGCAAAAAATGCAGGCTACAAAAAGAGTGGATGGTGTATATCAAATTTATTTTAAAGATCCGGATGGATATTGGATAGAAATTAATGATGCTAAATATTGATGGTATCCTAATAAGCTCATTGAATATTACAACTGTAGTTTATCTTCATTTAAATTCAGTCGTTTTTTATATTGACTAAACTTTCAATATCATAGTTTGAATATTTCCAGTTATGTTTTTATTTTATACCAGATAGCCGGATAATTTTATTCATTAAAAAAATCTTCTTCTATTCATACAAATCTTTAATATCGCAGTGCGCTAATTCCACGAATAAATTTCCTGTTTTTTCCGTAACCGCCTTAAAATATTTTTCACCCTTTTCTTTTGTAGCGGACCGTGGGTCGCCAACTCCCGTGTCAGCCGATATCTGCGACCATTTCCTTTCCGTCCAAACCCATTTTTGGGAAAAGGCTTTCATTTTCATTTTCTTTTCTTTCCCTTCTCCGGCTTCAGATAATGGAAGCACTAATGCGGGTTTTAAATATAATAACAGGCTGGTTTCCATTTCATCAGCATGGTCCCCTTCCTTATCAAAATAAAGGGTCTTATCCAAAGCCTGAAACCAGTTGCAGGTACATAAAAACATATTGGGGAAAAGCAGCCCCAATTCCCTCAACATCGTTTTGAAATCGTTTCCGCCATGACTGTTTAATATGATTAATTTGAAAATACCCTGCCTGTTCAATACTTCAATAATGTTGGCAATGATTGCGGATTGGGTACTGGGATTGAGGTTAATATCCAATTTAATATCAGCCTGCCCGGTATTCACTCCAAATGGGATAGTTGGTAATACGATTATATTCGCGCCTTTTTCCCAGGCTATACGTGCAGCCTCCGCCGCTATATATTCCGCTTCGATAATATCCGTGCCATAAGGCAGATGGTAGTTGTGCGCTTCCGTAGCGCCCCAGGGCAGAATAGCCAGGTCAACCTTCGCCTCTTTAATATTCTTCCAGTTTGTTTCCGCTAAAATAAATGGTCTCATAATGAAGTATCCGTTTAAACAAATATAATAGTAAATGAACTCAATTTGAAAATATCTTTTTGCCTCTCCCTGTTCTTTAAGTAGCAACTACAGGATTTTCTTAAACTTTTTTTAAAATACTTTCATATCATTTTTTAAATTAATAAAAAAGAGAAAAAATCCCATCAGCCATAAGATAACTATTTTTCTTTGGCATGATATTCTCTCAACAGGTAAACGAGGCAAGGTGCATCAGCTTATTGATATTGGAAATTCAAGCAATAAGTAAGTTGCTAAAGTGTAGAAAAATTAATAGCTGAGGTAACAATTCCCCATTAACATTGTCTTTCTAATTAATAAAAGAAAATGATAATGAAGTTTTAAAAATATATCCTTTTGTTTGGAAATTACCAGATATTAAAAAAAATAAAAATTATGAAAAAAATCCTAATGGTTTTCGCGGTTTCAACATTTTTTTTCGCTTGTAAAAACAAGGGGAATAATGGCCTGGCTACTGATAAAAACTTAGTGCTGACGGATACCTCATTGTTGCACCGGAGTGGTATTTATTCTGATACAGGAAACAGCGCCATGGGTATTATTAAACAAAATATGAATGGTACAACAACGACCAGTTCTACAACCACTACTACCACCACTACAACTACTACGGGCAATGCCAATAATAAAGTAGCTACGAAAAATAGCGGGCCAAACAGATCAGTAAATAACCGTAATACCGCATCACGGGGAAGAAGTACTTCAACTGCTCCCGTAAAACGTGACCGTGGCTGGAGTGATGCGGCGAAAGGAACGGCAATAGGTGCAGGATCAGGAGCCATACTTGGCGCTGTGGTTAGCAAAGACAAAGTAAAGGGAGCCGTTATCGGCGGGGTTCTTGGCGGAGCCGGTGGATATGCCATCGGACGTGACAGGGATAGAAGAAGCGGACGTGTAGCAAGAAACAAGAAACAATAATGAATTAAATTATTATGGCAGTTGTTAGGAAGCCCGGGCGTCTTTATCCCATTGTGATAATTTAATCTGATTGTGCCTCTTGTGGATGAATACAAATACATCGCCCAATAAAATATTTTTCTTCAGCTCATTTTGTACAATGCCACACAGGCCATGGCTATCTTGTGCGACTATTGAAATGCACCCGATAAAAGTGACGTAATAGGGATAAACTTTCTACCAGTTGTCGGCAGTTGTAATTTATTTTGCCAATAATAATAATTGGAAGATTTTATTTGATGCTTCGGACAATAGGCTCTTACGGTCAGGCCGCTTGCTTTGCATGCTTCTATATGAGATTTCATCAACTCAGCGCCTGGGCTATATTTTTTGTTCTATAATGGCAAAGGTGCATCGCTATTTTCTGAAGGACTACAAGGAGTTAGTGGAGCGGATAGTTTTATACTTAACATCATTACAGAAAGCTGAATAAATATGTATGAAAAGGAATTAACGGCATATCATTAATATGCATAGTACTTTAGGTGTAAAGCAAACACTCATTTCCATTGATTTCAAACCAGCAAGTTCGAATTGAAACTTAATAGTATTTCCCTTTTTATTACCGTGATGTTTTTTTGAATTTCTTGAAAATTATCAGTAATAGATATTTGGGAGGCTTTGTTCAATTGAAAATAAAATTTTCATGTGAATAACAACTTTTATTATTCACCTTCCTACACTTCTTTTTTGTCTTCCACCTGCAATTCTTTCCAGGGTGTTGTGCCATCATTTTCTCTTTTAAATTCAAATTGATTAGTATAAAGAAGGACTATTTCAGCAGTGGTGTAAACTTTGCAACCATTCATTAAATGACCACCAATAGTCTTTCCTTTACTATCGCTTATGCTTATGTGGATATGAGAGCCGTTGATTGAGACCGTGCCGGTTAAGCTTACAATTTCAAAATGCCCACTATCCGTAATTCCACCAGAAAGGTTTGCGAACCGAATATTAAATTTCGTAAGGCTTCCCACACAGGAACCAATCCATCCTGCTTTAATTTGCTTTTCTGTTACTATTTTTTGAATTTCCTCATTCAAATCCTGACCTGGTTTTAATCGAAATACATAGGCTGTAATATCTTTCATAGCTGGATTGGTTTTACAAGATGACAATAATAAAGAAAAAATGAATACAGCCACAATCGGCCCAAATTGCCTGAGATAGCCGTAATAGTGAAAAAATTTTAGTATCATAATAAAAATGTCGAAATGCTTTGATTAACACCCCCTGATTAATAAAGGTATTTGTTAAACCTTAGTTGGTAAAAATTGTTATTCAAAACAAGCTAAATAATTTTGCTTAACTTCTTTTAAATTTATAAACATGAAACTATTTTTTTTTGCAGCAACTATCCTAATATTTATCTTTTGCTTTGCTCAAAGAAGTAACGTTACAAAATCAAAAAATATGACTGAAAATGTAAAAATGGAAACAGCTACATTTGGAACTGGTTGCTTTTGGTGTACAGAAGCTATTTTTCAGCAAGTGGAAGGCGTTTCAAAAGTAACCAGCGGGTATAGCGGTGGCAAGGTGGTAAATCCATCTTATAAACAGGTTTGTACCGGCACAACCGGCCATGCCGAATGTTTAAATATTGAATATGATGCATCAAAAGTAACCTTTGATGAACTGCTTGAAATTTTTTGGCAAGTGCATGACCCTACTACATTGAACAGGCAGGGCAATGATGTTGGAACTCAATACCGCAGCGTTGTTTTTTATCACAATGCGGAGCAAAAAGCAAAAGTGGAAAAATACAAAGCGGCGTTAATTAAAAGCGGTGCATGGGATAAACCTGTAGTAACTACACTGGAACCTTTTGTAAAATTCTATCCTGCTGAAAACTATCATCAAAATTATTATAACGATAACAAGGGTGAAGGTTATTGTCAGTTTGTTATCAAGCCTAAGGTAGAGAAGTTTGAAAAAGTATTTAAGAGTAAGCTAAAGAAGCATTGATCAGAACCTCCTGTCAAAATCAAAATCTTCATTTCCGGCTAATTTGATTTTTTTAAAATCAGGATGATTGGGATTGATCAGATAATTGTGTTCTTTTAATATAATAACGGAAGGCACTTTTAGTACAGCGCACTTTAAATCATTCAACCATTTACTTCCTAAGGTTTGACAATAAATATAGTTGTCAATGGTATGCCAATCTTTTTTTATAGATGATGCTTCAATCTCTGCAATTGAAATGTTATCTGGAATTTCTATAACCATTACTTTATATAAATCATTATTTCCTTCCCCACTTCTATGCACCAGATTTTCAAGGCAGGCAAGCGAGCGGCTTTCCGCGGTATAAATTACAAAACGGCCCCTTCCATTCCATCTTGCCGGATAACCAGAAGCGGTTAATGATTTACTCCATTGATCGGTGGTAATTCTAAAAACATTCATGAATTGGTTGATTATGCCAGGTCTCCATGGGCTATTCTGTTAAGCTCATCTATTATAAAATTGATTCCCCCAACAGTAGTTATATATGCCCGTGGAATACGATTGCCCAACCCGAATGCAGGCTTATCGAGCCATCGGTTAAAACTTTCTTTATTGCCAAACACCTGGTTGCCTTTATTAAAGAGTACAATGGTTTTTAATATATATTCACTTTGTAAAGGGCTTAATTTCTTTTTTTCTTTTTGATACCTTGTAACTGTTTTATAGGAAACATCCAACAGGTCAGCGGCAAAGTCTTTATCATAGTTTGATACGGCGATCATATCCTCAAAAGCAGTAGCATAAACTGCTTCCGGCTCCGAAAGTGTATTGGATTCTTCCTGATTTATATAATCCGAATATTGCTTATATACTTTTGTGGCATTTGCTAAGGCTTTCATAAATTAATTATTTATTTTTCACAAATATAGACATATTTCCCAATGTTAAAGAATTTTGTCCATATTTTTTTTTCTAACTTTCCTCAATTCCAGCAGATTTAAACTATTTGGAAAAAAGTTGGTGATATTCGTATGAACCAGGTGAATAGCCATATCGTACCATAAGGGTATTATTGGTGCATCATTGATAATAAGCTGATCCATTTGCCGGTAAAGTTTATACCGCATAGAATCATTCTTTTCCGCAATTGCCTTATCATACAAATCATCATAGACCGGATTCTTATATCGTGTATAATTAGGTGGCGCGGGGTTTTTCCCATAAAATACACTCAGGTAATTTTCCGCATCCGGGTAATCGGCTATCCAGCTACCCCTGAAAAACAAAGCCTGCGATTTGGAAACCTGCTCCAGTAATAAACTTTTCTGAATGGCTTCTACCTGAATATTAATTCCTGCAAGGTTCAGCTCATTAGCGATATAACTTGCCAAATCAGCATAAATGGGTATCGTCAGTAATTTTATTGTGGGTAAATTTTTCCCCTCCGGAAAACCTGCTTCCGCAAGCAGTTGCCTTGCTTTTGCAGGATCATAGCGATATCCTTTAACCGCAACCGTATCAAAAGATGGCAAACCAGCCGGAACAAAACCGCTCTCCGCTGCGGTACCAATTGAATTACGCAGGTACAACATCATCTTTCTCCTGTCGAAACCATAATTAATGGCCTGCCTTATTTTTTGTAACCTCAAAGGTGAATTTTTAACCAGCTCATTATTGGGATCAACTAAAATGCCCAAATATTCTATATTGAGATAATCATGTTTTTGCAATAATAACTTACCCTCCCATTGTTTTTTCAGGTGCCCGGTTTTGGTTAGTATCTCATCTTTGAAAGAAGCATCAATATCATTTATAAAATCAAGGCGGTTTTGCTGAAATTCAAGAAACTCAGTTGCCTTACTTTCAAAAAAGGAAACCTTAATGCCATCCAAATACGGTAAGGGATAGCCGCTGCTGTCCTTTTCGAAATAATGGTCATTCCTCTTTAGCAGCAATGCCTGTCCTTCTTCCCAGGTTACCAGTTGAAAAGGGCCGGTACCAACCGGATGGCTGCGAAAGTCGCTGCCATATCTGGCCACCGCCTCCCTGGGTACAATTGAACAATATTGCATACTCAATATGCCGGTTAACGGCTGAAACGGACGAAGCAGTTTTATCTGAAAAGTGGAATCATTCAATGCTACAAAGCCATTGACCGAATCTATCCGGTTATTAAATATCCATGCTCCAGGACTGGCAACATTTTTATCAATTATCCTGTTAAAGCTATATACAACATCACCTGCAGTAAGCATTCTGCCTTTGGCATTTTCGAAAGCTTCATCATCATTAAAATAAACATCAGTACGTAAATGAAAAGTAAACCTGAGATTGTCTGCTGATATCTCCCAGCTTTTTGCAAGAGATGGCTTTAGCCGCATATTTTCATCCACCTCTATCAAGGTATTGTACAATTGATGAATAGCCCACATGATGGATTGATTTTTTGCAAATGCAGGATCCAGGCTGGCAATGCCGGTTTGTTCATTATAACGAAATATTTTTTTGTCGTTATGCTGGTGGTTGGAACAGGAAAATAAAATAATGGATAATGATATAATTGATAATGGAAAATGTTTTATGTTCATTACTTTTTTAGTTTAACGTAAGTTTTTATCCGCTTCAGTTTATTTCTATTTAATTTTATCTATTCATCTAAAATTAGAAAATATATCTATTAAATCATTATCAATTATCAATTTAATGAAAGCTTACCTCGTCCTCATACTATTAGTTGTATTTAGTAATTCAAAATCTATAGCCCAATCTATAA
The DNA here is from genome assembly GCA_036169975.1 of Ferruginibacter sp. Lineage (GTDB taxonomy): Bacteria > Bacteroidota > Bacteroidia > Chitinophagales > Chitinophagaceae > Ferruginibacter. The sequence continues at coordinate 19,127 of JAVHOI010000273.1, forward strand.
GTGATAAAATATCTTTTACACACGCCGATTCATTAAGAGGCAATTATGGACCGGGAAGGAACTGGTGGGATGTATTGAAATATGACCTGCATGTAAAGTTCAATATTGAGGATAGTACGATTAGCGGATACAATTCGATTCAATTGAAAGTTTTAAAGAAAGGTAAATTTTTACAAATTGATTTGCAGGAACCTTTAATCATAGATAGTGTTTTCTGTTCATTAAATAAAACCATTTTACAAAAAATTAATGGAAATGATATTACAAAAGATGGAAATGCCTATTTAATACCTGGCAATTATTTTTCAATACCCGATACAAATTTTCCGGTCATTTATCTTTCAGTTTATTATCATGGTAAACCTATCATTGCCAAACGCCCCCCCTGGGATGGCGGCCTCATCTGGAAAAAAGATAAAAACAATAACCCCTGGGTAAGCATTGCCTGCCAGGGTTTGGGGGCAAGTGTTTGGTATCCCTGCAAAGACCACCAGAGCGATGAACCGGATAGCGCTGAAATGCACATCACCATTCCCGGCTCATTGGTTTGTGTTGGCAATGGAAAATTGCGGGATAAAAAAATAAATGATGATGGCACCTCCACTTATGATTGGACGGTAGTAAATCCTATCAATAATTATACAATCATTCCTTCCATTGGAAAATATGTTCATTTTGATGAAGTGTATAAAGGTGAAAAAGGGAATTTAAATATGGATTACTGGGTATTGGATTATAATCTTGATAAAGCAAAAAAACAATTTGCCGATGCCCCAAAAATGTTGAAGGCTTTTGAATACTGGTTTGGCCCCTACCCTTTTTACGAAGATGGTTATAAATTGGTAGAAGCGCCACATCTGGGAATGGAACATCAAAGTGCAACCGCTTATGGCAATGGTTTTAAGAACGGTTACCTGGGCAGGGATTTAAGCGGTAGCGGCTGGGGTTTGAAATGGGACTTTATTATAGTACATGAAAGCGGGCATGAGTGGTTTGGCAACAACATTACCACAAAGGATATCGCTGATATGTGGGTGCATGAAGGGTTTACAAATTATTCGGAAACATTGTTTACCGAATATTATTATGGTAAAGGAGCCGCAACCGCCTACATAACCGGTATCAGAAAAAATATCGCCAATGATAAACCAATCATCGGGCCTTACAATGTAAATAAAGAAGGAAGTAGCGATATGTATTACAAGGCTGCTAATATGATCCATACCATCCGGCAGATTATTAATAATGATTCCCTGTTCAGAAAAATATTAAGAGGGCTTAACTCAACTTTTTATCACCAGACGGCAACTTCAAAACAGGTGGAGGAATTTATCAGCCAACAATCAAAAATAAATTTCAGCGAAATTTTTGACCAGTATTTAAGAACCACTCAAATACCCATTTTAGAATATAAGGTGGATAAATACAAACTTTCTTACCGCTACGCAAACTGCATAAAAGGATTCAACATGCCACTTAAAATTATTTTTAAAACGCAACGATGGATTAAACCAACCGAAACATGGCAATCATTAAATGTATATCCCGAAGGAGAAAACAAATTTTCCCCTGATCCAAATTTTTATATCAAAACGAAAAAGGTAGATTAATTTAGCACCAAACAATCGTATGAGCCAAATAAGAAGGCAAAGTATTATTTCATCGGTGATGGTTTATTTCGGATTTGCCTTAGGCTTTTTCAATACTTATTTATTTACAAAAGAAGGCGGATTTACAAAAGAACAATATGGCCTTACCGGCATATTTATAGCTGTGGCTAACCTGATGTTTTCGTTGGCTAACCTGGGCATGCCCTCTTACATCTTTAAATTTTACCCTTATTACAATGATAATTTAGATAAAAAAAGAAATGATATTTTAACCTGGGCATTACTTGTATCACTTGTCGGGTTTTGTTTTGTAGTGATCGGCGGTATTTATTTTAAAGACCTGATCATTTATAAATTTGGAAAAAATTCGCCGGAGTTCGTAAAGTATTATTACTGGATATTCCCATTTGGCCTGGGATTGACCCTGTACAGCATTTTGGAAAGCTATGCCTGGCAATTAAAAAAATCCATCTTCACGAATTTTTTACGTGAGGTCCAGTTCCGGGCATTTACTACTATTTTGATCGTGCTTACCTTTATCGGCCTGTTGGGCAGGTTCGACCTTTTCATTAAAATTTATTCGTTTACCTATTTAGGCATTGCGCTTACTTTATCGTTATACCTTTTATCAAAAGGCTATGTACACCTTACCTTCAAAGTAAGTATTGTTACAAAAAAATATTTTAAAAAAATCATCACCCTGATTAAATTTATTTATGGGGGCACATTGGTTTACGCTATTGCAAACGTGTTTGATACTATACTATTGGCTTCCGTTTCAGCAAATGGCCTGGCGGCCGTAGCTGTATATTCTCTCGCTCAAAATATGGCCAGCCTCATTCAGGCACCTCAACGTGGTATCATATCCTCCTCCATTGCCACACTTGCCCAGGCATGGAAAGATAAAAATCATAAAAGGATCATCAGGATATACAGGCAATCATCCATCAACCAGTTAATATTTGCCATTGGCATGTTTGCATTGATCTGGCTGAATTTTTCGGATGGCATTTTTACTTTTCATCTGCAAAGTGGTTACCTGGATGCCAAATGGGTTTTCTTTTTTATAGGCCTTATGCGTATTGTGGATATGGGTACAGGGGTCAACAGCCAGATCATCGCTACTTCAACCTTATGGAAATTTGAATTTTTTACGGGAGCCATCCTGTTATTAATTACCCTTCCGTTGAATTACGTTTTGACCAAATATTATTTTGATGTAGTTGGGCCGGCTATTGCCAACCTCTTTACATTTACGGTTTACAATGCGATCCGTTTTTGGTATTTAAAGAAAAAATTCAACATGCAACCTTTTACCAAAGAAACATTTTACACCATTCTCTTAGGCATATCTGCATTTTATTGCTGCTATTTTTTATTCGACAGTTACCAGGGATTTTCGTGGTTGGTAATACGAAGCGCCTGCTTTATTTTGCTTTACGGATCAGGCACCCTGTTATTAAATTTATCTTCTGATATTTTGCCTGTATGGCATACTATACAAAAAAAGGCAGGTATAAAAAAAGGAATGTAAACCCACCAACTATTGGGAAGTGAATCGAATTCTTTTACGGATACTTATAAAACCTAAATTGAAGTTGAAACAAAAGAAACGGGAAGAATTATTATTTAAGGTTTCTTATTTAAAAGCAGCGCCGATGAATGACTCCGCCTTAGGGACTATAAGCCTTCCACCCGAAACGAATTTTCTATTGTAATACCCATCCTTTAAACTGCTGATAGTAACCCCGCCATTAACACTGCTATGGACAAAATAATTATTTCCAAGATATAATCCCACATGGCTGATCCCACCCCTCGTATTAAAGAAAACCAAATCACCTTCAGTCAATTCTTCAATAGCTAATTTTTCACAAACATTATACTGATCCTTAGCCGTACGTGGAAGAGATAAGCCATAAACATCAGATAATAATTTTCCGGTAAATGAACTGCAATCAATTCCGCTACGACCCGAACCGCCATATTTGTAACGGGTGCCCCACCAATTGTCTATGAAACTATAAAGGGATAAATTAGTAATGCCTTCCACCTCCCTGTCCATCATCAGGGCATACTTAAACTGTAAGGAGGAACTTAATTCAATATTAGCATTAAGGGTTGATTTTACTATGGCCGGCCTGTTATCCGGATCTGATTTTGATTTTTCGTTTGCCACAACTATCTTATTGTTGGTGGCCTCAGGCACGATTTCAATACCTTCAATAAATTTCAGGGAAATTTTGGGCTGTACCTTATCCGCAAATCTTTCGATATTGACATTGGTTTGAGCTTTCACCGATATTGTTGTTCCTGAAAAAATGCCACTGGCAACAGCAACAAAAAATAAGTGTTTCATACGTAAAATTTTAGGTTTACACGTAAGTACAACTTAATCTTGTGTTATTTGGTCATCTTAAAAATCCTTAATTACGCTGCTTATCTTTTCCTTTCTGTTAACCTTGTAATACAAACTATTAATAAATAAATTTCTTAATTGCGAAGCAAAGGTAATGTCCGAACCCCGTAAAAACAACCCTTTGGGATATATTGCAGGTTTGCAGGTAATTGCCTTTGTGGAAAAACGAATTAGACAGGGATTTTATTGTGAACGATATTTGCCTGAATTGATAATGAGTTAATGGATAATTGATAATGTAGCGACTGAATAGAATAAACTTATAGGTTAAATTATTATCAATTAACCCATTATCAATTAATTAATATGAACTTCTCTCACCTTCACGTACACACTCAGTTTTCTTTATTGGATGGAGCCGCATCCATCAGGAACTTATATCAAAAGGCCATTAAGGAGAAAATGCCCGCACTCGCTATCAGCGACCATGGCAATATGTTTGGGGCTTTTGAATTCGTTAAGGAAGCCTATAAGCACCGTAATGAAGACAATTCCTTAAAAGTAAAGCCAATCGTAGGCTGCGAATTTTATATAACAACAGACAGGACCCGTAAGGCATTCAGCAAGGAAGAAAGGGATCCCCGGCATCACCAGATTTTACTGGCTAAAAATGATATTGGTTATAAAAATCTTGTAAAACTTACATCGCTCGGATACATTGAAGGGATGTATTCCAAATATCCGAGGATTGACAAGGAACTCATTCATAAATACCACGAAGGGTTGATTGCAACTACCTGTTGCCTTGGTGCATTGGTGCCACAAACTATTTTAAAAAAAGGGGAAGCTGAAGGTGAAAACGAATTCAAATGGTGGTTGAATATTTTTCAGGAAGATTATTACATAGAGCTGCAAAGGCATGGCATACCTGACCAGGATAAGGTAAACCTGGTATTACTAAAGTTCGCTAAAAAATATAATGTCAAAGTTATTGCCAGTAATGATTCACATTATGTGGATCAAAAAGATGCCAATGCTCATGACATCCTGTTATGCATCAATACAGGTGAAAAGCAGGCAACGCCTAAATGGAGCGAAGTTTCCGATGATGACATACAGGTAAAAAATAAACGCTTCGCATTTCCCAATGACCAGTTTTATTTAAAAACCCCGTCAGAAATGGCAAAGGTATTTGAAGACATTCCGGAGGCGATAGATAATACCAATGAGATAGTAGATAAAGTGGAATTGCTTGATTTGAAAAGGGATATTTTGCTTCCTTTCTTTGTGGTTCCTTCCAACTTCAATTCGCAGGAGGAATACCTTGAAAACCTAACCTGGGCGGGCGCTAAAGAGCGGTACAAAATTATTACACCCGAAACCGAAGAACGCATCAATTTTGAATTGGGCGTAATCCGTAAAATGGGATTTGCCGGTTACTTTCTAATTGTAAGTGATTTTATTGTGGCAGGAAAAAAAATGGGCGTATTCGTAGGTCCTGGTCGTGGCTCGGCTGCAGGCAGTGTGGTAGCGTATTGCATTGGCATCACCAATATTGACCCTATCAAATACAACCTGCTGTTTGAAAGGTTTTTAAACCCCGAACGTAATTCAATGCCGGATATTGATACGGATTTTGATGATGAGGGCAGGCAAAAAGTAATAGACTATGTGGTGCGGAAATATGGTAAAAACCAGGTAGCGCAAATCATCACTTATGGCACCATGGCCGCTAAATCAAGCATCGCTGATGTGGCACGGGTAATGGATCTTCCATTGGCTGAAAGCAGGGCTTTATCAAAGCTGATCCCCGAAAGGCCGGGGATCAATTTAAAACGATTGTTACATGCGCCCTACACCACCAAAGAATCAAAGAACGGGACAAAATCATTGGAAGAAAAAGAGCAGTTGCAGGTGGATGATATTGAAAATGTAAAGAAACTGCGGGAGATTTATAACGGAACCGACCTGCACAGTACCATTTTGCATGAAGCGGAAATTTTGGAAGGCTCTGTCCGCAACACCGGTATCCATGCCTCCGCTATCATCATTGCCCCAAAAGATTTAACTGACCTGTTACCCGTTGCGACTTCAAAAGAATCTGAATTATGGTTAACACAAATAGAAGGAGGATCCATTGAGGAAGCAGGTGTTATAAAAATGGACTTTTTGGGATTAAAAACCCTGAGCATATTAAAAACCGCATTATCATTAATCAAACAAAATCATGATGTAAGTATTGCCATTAATGATATCCCTTTGGATGATGAACTAACCTACAGGCTTTATCAGCAGGGTGATACCAATGCCACTTTCCAGTTTGAAAGTGTGGGTATGCAAAAATATTTAAGGGAATTAAAACCTGATAAATTCGCGGATCTCATTGCAATGAATGCCCTTTATCGCCCGGGGCCAATAGCTTACATCCCTGAATATATTGACAGGAAAACTGGTAAAAAACAGGTTGTGTATGATTTGCCCGATATGGAAGAATACCTGAAAGAAACCTACGGTATTACCGTTTACCAGGAACAGGTAATGCTGCTGTCACAAAAGCTGGCCGGATTTAGTAAAGGTAATGCCGATTCACTTCGCAAAGCAATGGGTAAAAAGCAAATAGGCATCCTTGATAAAATGAAAGTGCAGTTTATTGAAGGTGCTACGGCAAAGGGGCATCCAAAAGATAAATTAGAAAAAATATGGACCGACTGGGAAGCCTTCGCACAGTATGCCTTCAATAAATCGCACTCCACCTGTTATGCTTTCGTGGCCTATCAAACGGCTTATTTAAAAGCACATTACCCAAGCGAATACATGGCGGCTGTTTTAAATCATGCGGGCACTATTGATAAGGTCACCTTCTTTATGGAGGAGTGTAAAAGAATGGGATTAACCGTTTTGGGGCCCGATATCAATGAATCGCAGAATGGCTTTGCCGTAAATAAAAAAGGGGAAATAAGATTTGGGTTCAGCGGCCTCAAAGGCGTGGGGGAAAATGCGATTGAATGTATCATTGAAGAAAGGACAAGGCATGGCGCTTATACCTCTGCTTTCGACCTGGCCAAACGGGTAAACCAACGTGCGGCCAATAAAAAATCCCTGGAAAGCCTGATCTATTCAGGTGCATTCGACTGCTTTAAGAATATTACTCGTGCCCAATATTTCTACGTGCCGCCCGGCGACGTGCAGGGATTGGAAAAGATCCTGAAATTTGGCGGTATTTTTCAGGCTCAAAATGCGGGCGCCAGCAATACTTTATTTGGCGACCTGCAAATGCCGGATATCGTGCCACCAAAATTACCGGCCTGTGATCCATGGCCGCTGGCGGAGCAATTGGATTTTGAAAAGGAAGTAACCGGCATGTACATGAGTGGCCACCCGTTGGATAATTTCAAATTTGAAATGAAGCATTATAACATTACGCCCCTTGCCGACTATAATGAATTTAAAGCAGCGGTAAATACGCATGCGAATCCCGGCAGGCAATTTCGTGTAGCCGGCCTGGTGGTAGATGCGCAGCACAGGCTTACCAAAACGGGAAAAAACTTCGCCATACTTGCCATTGAGGATTATAGTGGTAAAAGTGAATTCATGCTTTGGAGCGAGGATTATGTGAAATACACCAACTACCTCGGGAAAGGGTTGATCGTATTAATAGAAGGTGGTTTTAAAACAAGGTACAACAGTGACCAGTATGAGTTCAAACTTTCAAAGATCCATTTGCTGGAAACCGTGAAACCGGCATTAACCAAACAGGTAACCATAGAAGCGCAACCCCAGTTCATCAGTACGGATTTTGTAAATTTCATGGAACAAAATATTAAGGCACACCCCGGAAATACAACACTCAAATTCAATATTGTGGATGTGAGAAATAATTATAAGGTGGGCATGTACAGTTTGGAAACGGGTTTTACCATGAACGATGATATGGCGGTATTCCTAAATGAAAATAAAGATGTGGATGTAAGTGTCGTAACAGCCTAAGCTGGGGCTTGTAATCCAGTTTACTTTTAAAAAGATAACAGACCCTTTAATGCTAAGGGTAAGCCAATTAAACCAATTAAATTAAAATTATAATATGGCAAAACAACATATTGACACTGACAATAGGATTGTGGACATGTCATTCCAACACATTTAAAAAATTGGATGTATTTTTGCCCCACTTTATAAAAAATTTAAAAATAAAAAAATAATTATGGCACGGGAATTCACGGATGCGAATTTTAAAACAGAAGTTTTAGACTCGGATAAATTATCAGTAATTGATTTTTGGGCGGAATGGTGCGGCCCTTGCCGGGCTATCGGACCGGTAATTGAAGAACTTTCAAAGGAATATGATGGCAAAATAAACGTAGGAAAAGTAAACGTTGACCACAACCCGGAGATCTCTACCAATTATGGTATCAACAGTATCCCCGCAATACTTTTCGTAAAAGGCGGCGTAGTAGTTGATAAACTGGTAGGCGCCCAGCCAAAGGTTAATTTCGTAAAGAAAATAGAAGCGCTTAAATAATCGCTTACCTTAATAAATGAAAACCGGAGTGATGAACCCCGGTTTTTTTTACGCTATTGGTGATATTGGATTTTATGTTTTGGTAGAAATTATTGTCCGGGCCAGTAAGCAATGTGGATCATCCTTGCGTCGCCCTCTTGTACTGTCGTGCATAAATGGGCTTTTACTATCTTCAAATTAAAAATGTTAGATTAAATTATACCCCAAAACCAACAACTTATTTATTTAAACCGGAACAATCCTTTACAAACCTTATCAGTTCTGATGGGCAATAAAAATCAGTAGAAGAAAAATGGATAAATAACCAAAAGTCGTTTGAGTCCTATAACCGCTGGTATAGGGAGCTAACAGATCAAAGGATGGCGCTAAAATCAAGACTCCACAAGTTGAGTCAGAACGAAGACGAAGCTTTTATTCTGCTCCAAAAAGAGTTATATCAGTTAGAGAATATGAATTATTTGTACTCAGAAGCAAGCACAGTGCAAAAGCAAAAGCTGATTCGGCTGGTGTTCGATTGCTCCCTTTATTATAAAGAAGGTGTTTATCGAACCCCGTACCTCATGTCAACCTTCTCTCACGATACATTGATTTTAAATGAAAAAAAAATACTTGTAATAGACGAAAAAGGGGGAAACTTGTCAGTTTCCCCCTCAGGTGGAGCTGCAGGGAGTCGAACCCTGGTCCAAACATATTCGCCGTAAGCTTTCTACATGTTTATTGTCGCATTAATTGTAGGGAAACAGCCGGGGCAACACCAACCAACCAAAACCTTAGATGAATAATCTTAAGCAATGGTCACATCATTCCATTGCGGCATCCTGTTTCTGTTTTGAGTCGGCGGAAGAACCTGGTAACAGGCCAACCTGTTCAACGGCCCTAATGGGTGCCAGTCTATCGACTAAGCAGCCATGGCATACTGAGTATTGCCATTTGAAGTTTTGGGTATTCAGATTTAAGTGCTAATTATCCAACGCACTACATGCTTACACTTACAAAGATCTATGCTGTCAAAACCGGTCAGCCCCGAAAAACAAATTCGCTAATGTGCCAATTAGCTAATCTGCTAATGCACGAATTTACGAAAAGTATTTTGTTACACTTATAAAACTGTTGTGCAATACATTTGCAATTCTTATTTTAACAAAACCTGAATATGCAGCCTGAAATATATTATTTAAAAAGAAAAGAAGATCTATCCATACAAACCAGATTATTACTCCGAAAAAAAACGCAATTAGGTTGGGGGCGGTTTTTGGTAATGGCTGGCATTGCCGCAGGTATTTATTTTTTGCTCAATGTTGGCTTGTGGTATTTGATTGCCGTCCTGTTTTTGGTAATCATTTTTGTAAGATTGGTATATGCGGATATTGACAATAAAAACATCATTGATCATACCAGGCATTTATTACAAATTAATGATGATGAATTAACCGCATTAACGGGTAATTATTATCATTTTGAAGATGGCGCCATTTATACCCCGCACGAACACGGATATGCCAATGATATTGACCTTTTTGGCAGGGCATCCTTATTTCAATACATCAACCGGACTACATCGGAAATGGGTAGCGCTACTTTAGCCGGCTGGCTTTTGAACCCGGCCGAAGAAGCCGTCATTTTACAAAGACAGGATGGTGTAAAAGAGCTTTCGGCTGAAACCGTGTGGCGGCAACAATTACAGGCTTTGGGCAAGGAAAAGAAAATCGGGAAACAAACAAAGGAGCGCTTGCAAAACTGGATACTGGAGAAAAGCGCGTTTTTAAATTTAACCTACTGGCAATTATTGCAGTACCTGCTTCCCCTTACCATTTTGACCGTAATAGCATTAAATATTCTTGACGTATTGGGCAACCCGGCAAGAAATTATTTTTTATTGGCTTCGGCTGTCATCGCCTGGTTTATCAGTAAAAAAGTAATCCCCATACACTACCAGGTTTCAAAAATGGCGGAAGAATTATCCGTGCTTTCGGACAGCATCCAACTGATTGAAAAAACGGATTTTCAATCAACATTATTAAAACAACTGCATTCAACTTATACCCTCGAAAAAGGATCCGCCTCCAATGAATTAAAACAACTGAAAAATATTTTAGCAAGGCTTGATTACCGCCTCAACCCCATAATATTTATCCCTCTGGCCATCCTGGTACAATGGGACCTTCAACAGGTAATGGCACTTGAAAAATGGAAAAAAAGAAACCAGCAAAACATTACCGGCTGGTTTGATGCCCTGGGAAAACTGGAAGCCATCAGCAGCCTGGCTGCTTTACATTTTAATCATCCGGAATGGTGTTTCCCGGAACTAAAAAATGAACATTTTTCAATACTGGGTAACGAAATCGGCCATCCCCTGATCAATAAAAATAAACGGGTGGATAACCCGATAAATATTAAGGGGAGCGGTGAACTGATGTTGATTACCGGAAGCAATATGGCTGGCAAAAGCACTTACCTGCGCAGCATAGGAATCAATGTGGTATTGACTATGATGGGCTCAGTAGTTTGCGCCAAATGCTTTAGCCTTTCACCCGTACGGTTAATTACAAGCATGCGGATAGCCGATAACCTGGAAGAAAATACTTCTACTTTTTATGCCGAATTAAAAAAACTAAAAACAGTAATTGAAAAAGTTAACAACCATGAAAAGGTATTTATTTTACTGGATGAAATTTTACGCGGCACCAACTCACTGGACAGGCACACCGGATCCGTGGCATTGACCAGGCAACTGATAAAACATCAGGCCGCCGGAATAATTGCCACGCATGATATAGAACTGGCAAAACTAAAAGAAGATTACCCCAACAATATCCTCAATTATCATTTTGA
>JAVHOI010000273.1:30546-32281 GCA_036169975.1 Ferruginibacter sp.
ATCTGTGCGTATTCCAAAAATTTATCACTTGGTTTGCGGCCACTGACCATTTCTACCAATGTAAAAACCACGTGCCCGCCATCCAATGCGGGTATGGGTAACAGGTTCATAAATGCCAGGATGATGGATAAGAATCCGGTTATTCTCCAGAAAACTTCCCATTCGCCCCATTGCGTAGGAAAGATGGATCCCATTGATTTGAATCCACCTAATCCTTTATAGGCACCGGTTTCAGGGCTTAATATCAACCTGAACTGATCTATGTAAAATTTTAACTTTCCCATTGCCATGGACACCCCCGCGGGGATTGCTTCAAAAAAACCATATTTTTTCGACTCCAGTTTAAATACCCCAAGGCTGTCATACTGATCGAGCGATAAAGGCGGCAGGCCGATTTTGCCATCAGCATTTACGTTAGCCATTAAGGTTAGCGGCGATCCATGCCTGTCTATCTGTAAATTAACCTGCTGATTTTTTTTGCCGGCAAGAATGGTCGTCATATCATCATAAAAAGAAACCGGAACGGAATCAATAGCCGTGATTTTATCCATAAACTTTATACCGGCCTTTTTTCCATTGGAAGAATCTTTAGGGCCGTACTCGCCAATGTAAGCGGGTATGCGTTGCATTAACAGCATGCCTGTCCTTCGCTTGCTTTCTACCAGCCTTTCAATAAAATTAACCGGAAAGGCGATATTGCTTTGCTGCCCATCCCTTTCAATAGTTATATTTTTTGCCAACAATAATTTAGGCTGGATGTCTTCAAAATATTCTATGGTTTTTCCGTCAACGGCAGTAATCTTATCCCCGTTTTTTATCTTTAAATCAAACAACACGCTATCCTGCACCCAGATACCGCTTTTAACGGAAGCTATCGGCACTTTTTGTTCGCCCCATACAAACAATACCATTGCATAAATAAAAAATGCCAGCAATACATTTACGATAACGCCAGCCAGCATGATAATAAGCCGTTGCCAGGCGGGCTTACTCCTGAATTCATAAGGCTGTGGTGGTAATTTCATGGCTTCTTTATCCATGCTCTCGTCTATCATTCCTGATATTTTTACATAGCCACCCAACGGCAGCCAGCCAATACCATACTCGGTCTCGCCTATTTGTTTTTTAAACAGGGAAAAATAAGGATTGAAAAACAAATAGAATTTTTCTACCCGGCAGCCAAACCATTTTGCGGTGATAAAATGCCCAAATTCGTGAAGGATTACTAAAATTGATAAAGACAGGATGAGGTAAAAAACCTGTAAACCTACATTGCCCCAGTTGATTGCTAATAGTGTCATATTTTTTGCCGCCCCCATCCCTGCTGCTTAGCGGGGAGATATTTAAAGAGTAAATAAATTTCAAGATTATAAATATCGCCGTTCCAGATTCTCCGCCGTGGCGGAAACAGGGGGCTTTACATCTTAATTAACGAAGCCGCAAAATTACGGGCTTCACCATCGCTTTCAAAATATTCTTCGAGCGTTGGCTTTTCTATAAAATGCGTATGCTGCATGGTTTTTTCAACTGTGGCGGTCATATCCAAAAAGCCGATACGGTTATGCAGAAAGGCCCACACCGCTATTTCATTGGCGGCATTCAGGATGCAGGGCATGTTGCCACCTTTATACAGGGCATCTGTTGCCAGCGCTAAATTTCTGAAAGTCTTAACATCCGGCTCGTCAAATGTGAGGGAAGGATATTTCCTGAAGTCAAGCCTTGGAAAATCATTTTT
>JAVHOI010000273.1:32381-37870 GCA_036169975.1 Ferruginibacter sp.
CGTCAAATGTGAGGGAAGGATATTTCCTGAAGTCAAGCCTTGGAAAATCATTTTTGATCCGCTGCGGAAACGCCATCGCATATTGAATAGGCAATTTCATATCGGGCTTCCCCATTTGCGCCTTAATGCTGCCGTCTTCAAATTGCACCATGCTGTGAACAATACTTTGTTGATGTACTACCACCTGTATCTGATCGGGATGCAGGTTGAACAGCCATTTGGCTTCAATCATTTCCAGGCCCTTGTTCATCAGCGTGGCGGAGTCAATGGAAATTTTGGCGCCCATCGCCCAGTTAGGATGTTTCAGCGCATGCTCCCTTTTTACATTAACTAAAAAATTAGGTTTCTTCCCAATAAAAGGGCCGCCGCTTGCCGTTAAAATAATCTTTTCAATTTTATTTCTTCCTTCACCCACCAGGCATTGAAAAATGGCGGAATGCTCACTATCTACCGGAATGACCGGGGCACGGTTTTCGACTGCCTTGCGCATCACGATATCGCCGGCTACTACCAGCGTTTCCTTATTGGCAAGCCCAACCCCTTTACCTTTCTCAACCGCTTTCAACGTAGGCTTCAATCCCGCAAAGCCAACGATACCCGCCAGCATCATATCATAGTTGTCGAAATCCGCCACTTCCACCAAAGCGGCCTCACCTGCAAATACTTTTATATCCGTGGTTGCCAATGCGTCTTTTACCGTTTTATATTTTGCTTCATCACCAATAACAACCGCATTGGGATTAAACTCCAGCGCCTGTTTGATCAACAGTTCATGATTGGACTGCGCAGTCAGTATCTCCGCCTCAAACAGTTCAGCATTTGCGCGGATCACTTCAAGCGCCTGCGTACCGATAGAACCGGTAGAACCAAATAAAGCAATTCGTTTTTTTTGAATGGCATTAACCATAGGACTAATTTTTTGCTGCCACAGCGGCACCGAAGTATTGAATAATTAAATTTGTTTTCACTTCATCATAAAAAGAAATATTTTTTTTAACGGGCTTATGTTTTTCATGGCATCAGCGTTGCCCGCCCGGATGAACCGTTCGGACAGGCGTCGCACTCGTGTACAATAAATCTTTATGCGGCTTTAACTACATTATTTATAAACCTTCCACATTTGAAAGAGTAAAATGCGATTCGGATGATAACCAACATTATGCCACAAAACCTTTGAGGCAAACGCAATTTAATCTAATAATCGCTGTAAAGCATTTTTCACTTTACTGAAATTAAACCTCATCAACACATTATCCATCATTTTGTTGATTTGATCAAGCTGCAAATTACCAATGGAGCCTTCGTGGGTATGAGCCGTAGCTGGAGTGTACGTGAAATTTCCCGCTTCTATATCATGCCCTATTTTCTTGTACGCATCCCTGAAAGGTACGCCCTGCAATACCAACTTATTCACTTCCTCCACACTAAAAAGAAATTTATATTTAACGTCTTTCAACAAGTCTTTTTTTACCTGTACATTGGTAAGCATCAGTCCGGCCATTTGTATGCATGCCTGCAGGTTTTCAAATGCGGGGATGATGTGTTCTTTTAACAACTGCAGGTCCCTTTGGTAGCCCGATGGAAGATTGGTTGTCATCAGCATGATCTCGTTGGGCAATGCCTGAATGCGGTTGCAATGCGAACGGATGAGTTCAAATACATCCGGGTTTTTTTTGTGAGGCATGATGCTGCTGCCGGTGGTGAGTTCATCCGGGAAACTGATAAAGGCGAAATTTTGATTGAGGTACAAACAGGCATCCATGCTTAATTTGGAAAGCGTGGCGGCTATATTCGCAATGGCGGATGCAACTATGCGTTCCGTTTTGCCCCTGCCCATTTGCGCATATACCACATTGTAATTCAAATCTTCAAAGCCCAGTAATTCAGTCGTCATTTTCCTGTTGATGGGAAACGATGAACCATAGCCTGCCGCCGAACCTAAAGGGTTTTTATTCACCACTTCGTAAGCTGCCTGCAGGGTGATTAAGTCATCCACCAAACTTTCGGCATAAGCGCCAAACCACAATCCAAATGAAGAAGGCATCGCCAATTGCAAATGGGTATAGCCCGGAAGCAAATCATCTTTATACTTTTCGCTTTGCTGCATTAGCAGATCAAAAAATTGTTTGGTGGAAAGCGCCAATTTTTCCATTTCACTCCTGAGAAATAATTTCAGGTCCACCAGCACCTGATCATTTCTGCTGCGGGCGCTATGTATTTTTTTCCCTACATCACCTAATTTTTTCGTCAGCATTAATTCTACCTGCGAGTGAATATCTTCCACGCCTTCATCCAATGTAAAACCACCCTGTTGCATTAGCCGGTAAATGTTTTTTAATTCGACTTCCAATAAAGACAACTCTTCTTTGGTAAGCAACCCAACCGACTCCAGCATTTTTGTATGCGCCAGGGAACCTAACACATCGTAAGGCGCTAAATAAATATCCAGCTCACGATCATTACCAACCGTAAATTTTTCAACGGATTTTAGTGATACTTTATCTTTTTGCCAGAGTTTCATGTGCGAAGAAGGTTTAAGGTTTATGGTAAAAGGTTTATGGTAAAAGGATTAAGGTATAAGGTTTTTGGTTTTTAGAATTGTGTTTGCTGAATTATGGCCTTTAATAAACGTGTTAAGGCTTTGAAATTATTTGGTTGATTTATTATGAATATCATTTTTATATTTTATTAAAAAAAATTTTTTGAATGGGTTGTGTATATTTTTTATTGTCAATAAAAGATGCCAAAATATGTGCTGGGTAAAAATGTATTGTTTGTGGAATAATAATTACAAAATGCAAAATGCCGGTTTTTCCCGGAATGCCATGAAAATTATTACTGGTATCATAAAACTAAAACCTTCTGTTTTTCCCTTTTTCCCATACACCTTATGCCTTCACATAGCTTCTACCTTCTACCTTCTACCTTCTGCCTTCCGCCTTCTACCTTCTGCCTTCATACTATTTGCTCCAACAATTTAATATACGTTTCGATACCCTGTTCAATTTCATCCAGGTAAATAAACTCATCCGCTGTATGGCTTCTTGCGCTATCACCCGGCCCTATTTTTAAAGTAGGGAAAGGCATCAGCGCTTTGTCCGATGTGGTAGGCGAGCCATAATATCCTTTACCCAACCGCATTCCGGCTTTTACCAATGGATGATCCAACGGAATAGATGTTGATTTCATCCGCAAAGTGCGGGGCTTGAACCCGCTCTTTAAATTAGTTTTTAAAGTGCCCAGGATTTCATCAAAGGTATATAATTCATTTACCCTCGCATCCAATACAAATCCGCATTGTGCCGGTATCACATTGTGTTGTTTATTTTCCGTTTCAATGATGGTGGCGGTCAACCGGGTTTCGCCCAACAGCTTACTTACCTTTTCAAACTTATGATTTCGAATCCGGTTGATATCATCCACGGCTGTGTACAAAGCATTCTCCCCCTCATTTCTTGCCGCATGGCCTGCACGTCCCTGAGCAATACAATCAATTACCATCAGGCCACGCTCCGCGACAGCCATTTCCATTTTTGTCGGTTCGCCGACAATGCCAAAATCAATTTTACCCAAATGGGGCAACACCAGTTCAATTCCATTAACGCCACTGATTTCTTCTTCGGCGCTTGCGGCAAAAATGATATTATATTTTGTATTGGCCTTGTCATAAAAATGAAGAAAGGTTGCCATCAAGGCAACCAAACAACCTCCGGCATCATTGCTTCCCAATCCATATAATTTACCCTCTTTTTCTATTGGTGAATAAGGATCAATTGTATAACCCTTGTTGGGCATCACGGTGTCATGATGGGAATTCAATAAGACAGATGGCTTATTATAATCATAGTGCCTGTTTCGGGAATAAACATTATTGCCAACCCTTGTGAATGCAACTTGTCGCCTATCAAAAAACGAGGCGATTATCGCGGCTGTTTCATTCTCCTCTTTGGAAAAGGAAGGTGCGGCAATTAATTGCTTTAATAAAGAAACCGCATTACCATACAAATTTTCTTTCATGCTATTTTATTAAAGTGCCGATGGTATTGGCCGTTACATTTCGCAACAGGTCATTCGCATCGCCGATCAATACTTCTTTTACACCATTATCAATGGCAGTAAAGGCATTGTCTATTTTTGGCAGGATGCCATCAAACAATTTTTTATCCCGTACCAATTGTGCGTATTTCCCTTTAGTTATTAAAGTGATCACTGAATTTTCATCTTCTACATTTTCTAATACGCCTTTCTTTTCAAAACAGTAAATCAGCCGTATCTCATATTTTTTGGAAAGCGCTACTGCTAAAGCGGATGCAATGGTATCGGCATTGGTGTTGAGTATTTGTCCGTTACCATCATGTGTGAGTGGAGCAAATACCAATGTGAAATTATTGGATAATAAGGCCTGTACATTTTGAACGCCAATACCAGCAGGGGTTACATCGCCAACAAAACCAAAATCAATTTCTTCAACCGGTCTTTTTGTAGCAGGAATAATATTCGCATCCGCACCGGTCAATCCAATTGCATTGCATTGCATGGATTGTAGTTTTGCGACAATCTTTTTATTTACCAGTCCGCCATATACCATTGTAACAAGGTCAATGGTTGCAGCATCCGTTATCCTTCTGCCATTTACATAATTGGATTTGATGCCTGACTGCTCTCCTATTTTTGTCGCGATCTTTCCACCTCCATGTACCAGTATTTTTTTTTCATTGATGGATGCAAAATCCTTAAGAAAGGATTGCAGGGCGATATCATCATCAATCACATTGCCGCCGATTTTTATTACGAAAAGGGAAGGCAGGTACATGCTGTTGCCCCCGGCCCCTAAAGGGGAGGTCTTCGAACAGTCTGCTTCTTCGCTTGAAACTAAAAGATGGTTATTTGATAATTTTTCTTCCATTTTTGCTGATTGAATCGCAGCAATAATATTACTGATTTTTACAAGTACACTTTCAATGTTGCTGATTACTTCTTCATTTTTAAATCTCAATACCTTTATGCCATATTCTTGAATATCTTTTTCTCTTTGTTTATCATAAATTTTCACTTCTTTATTTTCATGATAACCGCCATCTATTTCAATAACCAATTTTATTTTGTGGCAATAAAAATCAGCGATGTAAACTGATAATGGATGTTGCCTTCTAAAGTTTAATTGCCAATCATTTTTCCTTAAAACGTTCCAAAGTATTTTTTCTGACTCAGTCATTCTTCCTCTTAATTCCTCTGCTAATTTAAAGAGTTTTGGAGAAGCACCATAGTGCATACCCCATTTACCTTTCAGGTCATTCAAATCAATAAAGCTATCACTTTCCATTTTATTAGATTTAGATTAAAAGCATAAGGTCCAAAGGCCTCCCCTTTAGGGGCCGGGGGCGAAATGATCTCTTCGGAATATTCCCTTTTCTCCTAAAGCCCGCTTGCGATAATTTCACTCAATACCGCCTGCGCCGCCCACACCCTGTTTCCCGCTTCCCGGGTGA
>JAVHOI010000274.1:0-10833 GCA_036169975.1 Ferruginibacter sp.
AGTAAACCAATTATTTAATTTATCTATTACCACCTTAAACCAATAATCCATTTTCACATTTTCTCATTTTCACATTTTCTCATTTTCACATTTTCTCATTTTCTCATTTTCTCATTTTCACATTGACTTGCCCCGCCTCTTCATCCATCTCCAAATTTTTTTTAAGCCCGGGAAAGCCGATCCTTTATCATCTATCGCATATCCATAACCGTAGCCATAACCATAACCGTAGCCATAGCCATAACCGTAGCCATAGCCGTTTCCAAAATTACCAATATTAATACCCCGTTTTTTTACCCCATTAAAAACAATGCACATATTATTAAACTTTTTCTGTTTGTTCAATTCATTGATCATCTTAATAAAAATCTTGGGTGTCCTGTCGTGCCGGATAACATAAAGCGTTACATCGCCATATTCTTTTAAAAGCTGGGCATCTGTAACGGGGCCAATGGGGGCTGTATCAATAAATACATAATCAAACTCCTCTTTAATATATTCCATCATCTGCCGGTAGGCGGGCTTACCGATCAGTTCGGTAGGATTTGGGGGTATGGCACCAGCCGGTATGATAAACAGGTTAGGGATGGGGGTTTCGCGGATGATTTCGTCTATGGCAGCCTTACCAACAATGTAATTGGAAATACCCGGGTCGCGGGATACGTTCATTAATTTACTCAACTTGGGTTTACGAAGATCCATTTCCATCAGAGCAACTTTCTTTCCGGTTAATGTAAAACTAATGGCGAGGTTGATGGCCATAAAACTTTTTCCTTCACCCGAAATACTGGAGGTAACCAACAGTGTCTTATTTTCGCCATTAAACCCCATATAAGCGAGGTTTGTTCTTAATGCCCTGAACTGCTCCGCTATAACGGTACGTTTCCCTTCCATAATTACAATAGGTGTCCTGGTACCTGCCTGTACAATTTCACCTACAAAAGGAACGGTGGTTTTATCCTCAATATCATCGCGGAAAAGTACCTTACTCTTAAACTGTTCCTTTAAAAGCACCATGAAAACCGCGGAAAGTAAACCTATAATAAAACCCGTCAGGTAAAAGTTTTTGGCTACCGGCCTTACCGGGCCATAAGAACTTGGCTCTTCCAATACCCGCAGATCCGCACCGGTAGATGCGGAGGAAATGGCGGTCTCTTCCCTTTTCTGCAATAAATAGGAATAAATATTATTCTTTATTCCCTGCTGCCTGCTTATCTCCAGCAACCCACGTTCTTTTTGAGGTACAGATCTCAGTAAATTATTATTTTGGGCGATATTGTTACTGATATCCTTTTTTACCATTAAAAGGTTATTATTGATATTGAAAATATTCTCCAGGATATCCGTCTTTAACCTGCCTATTTTACTTTTTGCCTGTATTACCGGCTCACTGTTGTCACCACTCAGACGGGAAACATTATCCAGTTCAAATTCCGCTGAATATAAATTACTTAATAAACCACTTAGAGTAGCATCTGTTACCAGCGATAAGGAAGGTACGGTTCCCGGTCTTTTCCCTTTATTCAAAACATAATTCCTGATATCGGCTAATATTTCTAATTGTAAATTAACTTCCCCTTTTTTAATATCCAGTTCCCGCACCTTGGTTAAATATAACTCTCCCTGGGTGCCAATACTGTACAATGATTCCCTGTTTTTGTAGGCTTCAATATTCTGCTCCACGCTATCCAGTTGATTGATTACAAAATTCAACCTGTCATCAATAAAATTTAGCGTTTTAGCAGCAATCTGGTTTTTATCATCAATTCCTTCTTTATTATAAACTTCAAAAAGCCTTTTAAGAATATCCCGTGCCTTTTCGGGTACAGGCGTTTCCAATTTAACATCCAATACAGTGGACGAAGCCGAAATAGGGGCTGCCCTTAATGCACCAATAATCTCCCCGGCGGCAGAACCCACGGGACGGGTAATCACAAAATAATTTTTACCCACCACTCCGGTATTATACCTGTTATTAATAACCAGCCGATACCGAACATTACCCAGTAAAACCGTGCTGTCAAAATGAACTTTTTGCTTGTTTATTTCCACATCCTTGTTGACCCAATCCACCTTGAATGGATATTTTCCATAAGAATAAATGCTGTCTTTTTCCAAAGCCATAAAACGAATGGGAGAATTTTCTCCATATAATTCCTCCAGTCTTACATTGCCCTGGTTATAAACGGTGGAATATAGATCAAGCGATTTTACCACCTCCTGCATAAGCCCTGATGACCGGATTACCAGGATTTCATTTTCCACGATTTTTTTTTCACTGAAAATATTAAGGGCGTCCAATACTTTCGAATCTCCCGATCCTTTATTTGGATCCTTTAATAAAACCTTCGCGGAAGCTACATAGATGGGCACTTCGGCCCTCAGGTAAATGTAGGCAATGCTCATGGAGATAGGAATTGTTAAGGCAAACAAGGGCCAGAACGGCAAATATTTTTGTATCAATTGTACAAAAACATTTGTCTCTTGTTTTTCCTTAAAAAATTGCTGTTCGTTCATAAATATTGGTTACACAAACTTCAGTTACCGAAAAATCCTGTCAATAATTAAAAATACAAAAGTAATACCTGATAAGACGGTAGTATAAAGGAGTTGGTTTCTTGTTCTTTTTTGTTCCGCATCAATTTTTTCTTCATTTGGCTTTACAACTACAATATCATTGGGTTGCAGGTAGTACCAGGGTGAGCTGAAAATAGAAGGATCTTCGAGGTTAATATGCTTAATCTGTTTGGCATTTTCCGTTTCCCGAATAACCATTATTTTACTCAATTGTGAATTGAGTGTAGCGCCTTTACTTGTTGCCATTACTTCCAACAGCGAAATTCTTTCTTCCGGCATTTCTACTACCATCGAACTATTGTCGCCTAAAACAGTTACCCGGTGATTGGAAAAATTTATTGTAACAATGGGATCTTTTAAATAAGGCAGTAATTCATTTTCAAGCCTGGCCTTTAGTTCCTTTCTTGTAAGGCCCGCTGCCGCTACCTTACCCAACTTGTGCAGGTAAATATTTCCATCGGGGTTTACCTGAAACCCGCTTTTACCTTCCGCCCCCGAAACAGCTTTATTAAAGAGGCCGTCCTCTAATGCATTAAGGCTTGAAATTGAAATTGATAAAACATCCTTGTTCTGAATTTTTAATTCCATATCCGGGTTCACAAAACCTGTGAAAATGGTATCTCTGTTAATATCCTTAAAAAAGTAGGCAGGTTTATATATTTTACAGGATGCGAAAAAAATAATTGTTCCTATTACCAATATGGCTGAGGCCAATTTTTTTTTAACATCATTACCAGGGAGATTTTTTTTTATCATTTGTATCAACAGCGCTTGAGAATATCGAATTAAAAATTTTAAAACCGCCTTTAAAAATGGTTGCCCTTCAATTTTGGCACACCTGATATTCTATTAACGAATTGTAAATTTCGTACAAATAAACCATACAACCAATACTATAAACGGTTTGCTTTGAAATGAAAAAGGGATGATTGAAAGTATCATCCCCTTTATATTTTGAAATTATATAAAATAAGTTCAGGGTAATTTATTTAATTTCCTTTTTCTTTCATCCCTTATTTTTTTTACACCATATACTACTCCGGCAGCCAGCAATAAGCCTATACCCCCATCCACCGGCAAATCCACATCACCACCCGGGTCACCAGGCTGCGCCATTGCCAACTGTGGTAAAATACTAAGAAGTAAAACCAAAATACTTAATGAAAAAAAAACTTTGAGATAGTGTTTCATATATTTTTTCTTTAAATGAGGTACGTGATTTCACGTAATATTATTTATATTTCCCAAAGCAAATTAATCATTGTTTTGCTTTTATAGCGGTTAATTACTTACAATGTATAACTCTTTTACTAATTTACCATCTTAAAATTGGCGGCTGAAAACATTTCCAACCCTTTTGTGGTTCAGGATTTTACTTCGATGCATTTCCCTCTTTTGCACGCCGGATATTATTTCAATTTTTCTAAAGCTTCTTTAATTCTTACCCACGCCCTTTCAATGTTCGTCATGCTATTGGCAAAAGAAAACCTTACGCAGGCGGGTTCGCCAAAAGCCTCTCCCATTACAGATGAAACATGCGCTGTATTGAGTAAAAACATGGAAAAATCAGCTGAGTTGGTTATTTTATTTACGCCATCGGATTTGCCATAATAATAAGATACATCCGGAAAAATATAAAAAGCCCCTTCAGGTTCCGAACATTTAAACCCGGGAATATCTTTAATCAGCTCCATTACGCTTGCTCTTCTTCTGGTAAACTCTTCCGTCATTTCAAATGAAGGTTTCAAATCGCTGGTAAGCGCTACCACGGCTGCCTTCTGCGTAATGGAACAGGTACCACTGGTAAATTGTCCCTGTAATTTTTCGCAGGCTTTTGCAATATCCGTATTGGCGGCAATATAACCAAGGCGCCAGCCGGTCATGGCAAAGCCTTTGCTTAAACCATTGATGATAATCACCCGATCCTTCAGATCACTAAACTGAGCGATACTTTCATGCTTACTTACAAAATTGATATATTCATAAATTTCATCCGAAATAATATACAAATCGGGATATTTCCTGAATACTGTGGCCAGGGCTTCCAGCTCTTTCCTGCTATACACTGCGCCGGAAGGATTACAAGGCGAAGAAAAAAGAAATAATTTTGATTTAGGTGTAATAGCGGCTTCCAATTGCCCAGGCGTTATTTTAAAACCACTTTCCAAACTTGTATGTACTTCTACTACGGTTGCCCTTGCTATTTTTACTAGCTCGGAATAGGTTACCCAGTAAGGAGTAGGAATTATTACTTCTTCCCCCTCTTCGCACAAAGCCAGTATGGTATTGGCCAAACTTTGCTTGGCGCCTGTAGAGGTAACAATGTTTTCTGGTCTATAATCCAGGTTATTGTCTCTTTTTAATTTGGTACACACGGCTTCCCTCAAATCGGCATATCCTGCTACGGGGGTGTAATGACTAAAGTTTTCATTGATGGCTTTGATAGCTGCATCCTTGATATGTTGCGGCGTGTTAAAATCAGGTTCCCCGAGGCTAAGGTCAATTACATCAATTCCTTTGGCTCTCAGTTCACGGCCAAGTTTGGCCATCTTTAATGTTTCAGGTTCAGAAAAACGGTCTAATAAAGAAGATAGTTGCATGAATTATAATTTGAAGCGCAAATTTATAAGAAAATGTCTGAACTATGATTTGTTTGATTGAATTGATTTTTATGATGAAGATGCCTAAACTATGATTTTTCTGATTTATGTGACTATTATGATCAGGATTTATTGTTTAAAATTTTATACAAAACAAAAAATCAGGTGGATCAAAAAATTAAAAGAATCATGGTTGGTACCGTTTATATTTTTATTAGTGAGTCGCTTGAAATTCAAACTTATTTCACCAAAGTTTTTAAGCAATCCTATTTCAAGGTTAATTGCTTCCAGGTAGTTAATAGCCTGGGCAAAATGAACATCCCCTAATTTTATAATCGCTTTCAATTCGACAGAAACTATACCCTTTATCAAAAAATCCACTCTCATGGTGCCAATTTGCTGTTCCCTTTAAAAGATGGGCATTCCAAATTCACGGGTGAAATCAATCCCTGCCAATTTCAATTCATTTTTCTAAAGCTCCTTGGTAAATTACTTCCTGAAAACCATTGCCTAAAGTTTTGGGAACTGCCATTGCACAGCCAATAATGGATGATGTAAGCGCAGAATATCTATATTCTTCTTTTATCCTAACTACAATGTATTAGCTGGCTTCATTTATTTCATTTTTACAAACCAATAATAAAAAGCTCCTGATTTATAGATCAGACAACCCAATCATAAAAATCAAATAAATCACGGTTCAGACAATTATTTATCATACTCAAAAATCAAATCAGACAAATCAGGAACCACCTTTCTTTTACGCTTTATTTCATGCTCATAAATAACCTGCCCAATGTGCTTCATAAAAGGTAACCCAATAGTGTCGTAATCATATTTGTCATCATTTAATATGCCATCACTATTGCAATAAATTGCGGCGGACAAAAAGAACTCAATCTTTTTATCAAAATCCACTATATAGGCCACATCAATTAACTGGCCATAAGCATCGCCTACTTTATTAAAAATGCGGATGTTTTTTGGCAGGTTCCTTTTTTCGGAACCAAATAATAGAAATTTACAATAGGCAGGCCAGTAGCTGGCGGTATCGGCTGAATATGGAGGAAAAGTACTTTCGGTGGGCAATTGGCTCATGTACTTCAACATGAAATTCCTGTCATCCGCAGTAAGGTTAAAGCGCTGTGCAGCCTGCACTTTATTGGGAAAAACCAGGCTGATTAAAATAGTATGCAGGTCTTCAAGACTGATCCTGTTTTTAGTAGAAAAATCCATCGGTTCATTAATCAATTGGCCATCCTTGTATAATCCCTTTCCGATAGAATCATTTCGTTGCAGATATGCTGTGGTATTATATTGCATAGGTTGATTATAAAGTATATTGTTTTGATCGTCTAAAAATTTTACCGGGTTGGTATGCCGGTTCTCATCAGGGGAAAGGGAAATGCTAAGCCGGTGTAAAATCTGCACATCTTCAAACCCTTTTTTATGCAATTGATCATTAATGTATTCCTGCCCTAAAAATTCATAAAGGCGGTTATAGGCGTCATTATCACTCACCATCAGTATTTTTTTTATGTATTGGGCGATTGTGGGTTTCCCGGCAGGTGTAGTTGGATCATTGTAAACCGCCGTTTGCCCGCTATAGGCCTGCTCTGTAATCATGGTGGTATTGAGATCCAATCCGTTTATTTTTAATTCATTCAGCTTTTGCAAAGCCAGCATGCTCACCGGCAACTTTATTGTAGAAGCCGGATAAAAATACCTGCCTGCATTCAGATTAAAATAATGATTTTTAAGGGCGGCTATGCCATTGGCTCCCCTGTCTATCCGGGTATAAATCAATTGTACGTTCAAGTCTTTCCTGTTTTGAAGAACCGTATCGAAATATTGGGGATATTTTTTTAATAACTCTTCCAAAAATACATCAGTCCGGGTACTGTCTATTGGAACAGGAGCCGTAACAACTACAGGAGTATCCATGACCGGAATGGGCAATTTTTTAGTTGTGGAACAAGAGGATATTAAAAAGATGATTATAAAAATGGCGGCACATTCCGTTTTTTTTAAGAACATATATATTATTTAATTTGCAAAAATGATTAAAACTCAAAACAACCTGCCTACTCCTTCAAAGAGTTTTTCCCTTATCTTTGCCAACTTCTAAAAAATTAACAAAGTAGCTACTAAAAGTAACCAATTATGAAATTGAAAGGCTTAGTTTGGTTTTTCGCCATTGCTTTAATTTTTATCTCCCTTTGGGAACTTTCGTACACCTGGGTGATACGAAGTTATGAAGGTAAGATAAAAGTACAGGCGGAAAGAATTGTAAAATCTCAATTCCCCGATGTAAAAGGCGAGGATAAAGAACTGCTGGTAAAAAACAGGATGCAACGCCTGCTCGACAGTACAAGAGACAAAAGCATTTACCCGATTGTGGGTACCACTTATCAAAAGTGTAAGGAAAATGAGCTGAAACTTGGCCTTGATCTTCAAGGTGGCATGAGTGTAACGATGGACGTTAGCCTTGAAGGGTTACTGAAATCCATGAGCAATAACCCTAAAGACCCGGCTCTGCTGAAAGCAATTCAAACAGCCAATGCGCAAAAAATAAGCAGCAATACCGACTATATCAGTTTATTTACTTCGGCCTATAAACAACAAAATGCCGGTGTTAACCTGGCCTCTTTATTCGCGGGAGCAGGCAAGCAAATAAAAATTACGGATAGTGATGACAAGGTAACAGACCAGATTCGTACTACCGCCAAAGGAGCCATAAAAGAAACCTACAAAATATTAGTAAAGCGTATTGATAAATTCGGCCTTGCAAGCCCTACCATCAACCTGGATGAAAACCGGGGTGTAATAAATGTAGAGCTGGCGGGTATTACGGATAAAGAAAGGGTTAGAAAATTATTACAGGCAAGCGCCAATCTCCAGTTTTGGGAAGTTTATAATATCAGCGAATTAGCTGGCGCTCTGCAAACTGCCGATAAAGCGGTGAGTGATTATTTAAGTGGCATCAGCGCTACGGATACCACGCATAAAATTGCCGCTGATTCCTTAAAACTCGCAGCAAATCAAAACGCTTTTTTCAAAGTAATCAACCCGATTGAAGGACAGCAGGACCCAAAAACGGGCAAAACTTTTTACAGTGCGGCAATTGGAAGCATTGCATTGAAAGATACAGGCGTATTTAATTCCTACATGACTCTTGAGGGGGTAAAAACCAGTTTCCCGACTGATGTAAAGTTTTTATTGGGGGTAGAAGAAAAAGCGCCAAAGAGTGGCCTTCGTTATTATCCATTGTATGCCATCAAAACTATTCCCGGAAGTGATAAAGCGAAACTGGAAGGCGAGGGCGTGGAAGAATCAAGTCAGAGTTTTGATGACCGGGGTCGCCCCTCCATCAAAATGCAAATGACCAGTGTAGGCGCCAAAACCTGGGCAAGAATGACCACTGATAATACCAACCGCCCACTTGCGATTGTATTGGATGATGTGGTTTATTCAGCTCCAAATGTTAATGGCCCAATTGAAGGAGGCAGCTCCGAAATTTCCGGCAACTTTACTACCGAAGAAGCACAGGATCTTGCCAATATTTTAAAATCAGGTAAAACCAATGCACCGGCAAAAATTGTTGCTGAACAGATAGTTGGCCCTACCCTTGGTAAAGCCGCTGTTAATGGAGGCATGATGGCTTTCGGTATTGCGTTCCTGGTTATTTTTAGTTTAATGCTGGTGTATTACAACAATGGGGGCTGGGTTGCCAATATGTCCCTGATATTGAACCTGCTGTTTACTATTGGTGTACTAAGCGCCATGGGCTTTACATTAACGGCTGCCGGTATCGCCGCCCTTGTGTTAACCGTTGGTATGGCAGTGGATACCAATGTAATTATTTTTGAAAGAATTAAGGAGGAACTTACAAAAGGCAAATCTTACCCACAGGCCGTCAATGATGGTTACAGGCGTTCACTCGCCCCTGTTATTGATGCCCACGTTACTACCTTATTAACCGCTATCATCCTGGTGTATTTTGGTTTAGGCCCGGTGTTGGGTTTCGCTACCACGCAAATTATTGGTATCCTTTTATCTTTATTCTGCGGCATATTGGTATCAAGGCTGATTACCGATTTCTATACAAACAAAAACCGACACTTTAATTATTTTACCGCAATATCAAAACGGATTTTTAAACATGGCAAATACCGGTTTATTGAATATAGAAAAATAGCTTATGGCATTTCAATCGGGGTTCTGATGTTAGGCATAGGTTCTTATTTTAACAGCTTTCATTATGGTGTTGAATTTAATGGTGGCCGCAGTTATACCATTGAATTTCCACAGTCAGTATCAAATGAAAGTGTGCAGGATGACCTGCGTAAATCACTGCAGGGCGACTTTCCGATTATTAAAACCGTGGGCGATAATAAGCATTTGAATATTACGACTTCGTATTTAATAGGACAGGAAAATGCGGATGAAGCAGTACAATTAAAATTGTATGAAGGGTTAAAAAAAGTATTGCCCAATATTAGTTATGAAAACTTTTCCAAAAATAGTATTCAAAGTTCTCAAACCATACAGCCAACGATTTCAGCGGATCTGAAAGCCGGAGCAATCAAAGCGGTTGTATTTGGTATCCTGGCTATCTTTATTTATATCTTCATCCGGTTCCGCGACTGGAGGTACTCATTGGGTACCATCGTAGCATTGTTACATGATGTACTTGTGATGATAGCGGTATTCTCTTTTCTGAAAGGGGTGGTACCTTTTCCGCTGGAGATTGATCAGCATTTTATCGCGGCTTTATTAACGGTGATTGGTTTTAGCATGAATGATACGGTAATCGTATTTGACCGTATCCGTGAATATAGTAAAGGGTCTAAAGCAAGTGAAAAAGGCGCTATTATCAACCGCGCTATCAACGATACCCTGAGCCGCACGATCATGACATCATTGACCGTATTCTTAACCCTGCTGATCTTATTCATCTTTGGCGGTGAGGTTACAAGAGGCTTCGCCTTTGCGATGTTGATTGGTGTGATAACCGGTACCTACTCTTCTATCTTTGTGGCAGCACCGATATTGGTTGATTTCGCGAAAGACAAACCATTAGGTGAAGCGGAACTGATAAGCAGTGATAAACCTGTGGTGAAGGCACAAAAGATGATGACGAAGAAGGCGGAGGTCGGTAAGAAGTAAATAGTAAAAAGTAAAAAAAGTATATTTACGAAAGCCCGTTCAATTACTGAACGGGCTTTTTTATATTATCTGAACCGTTGATTGTACCTGATTCTTTTGATTGAGCTGATTTCAATTTAGTAAATCATTTAAATCCTTTTAATCATAATCATAGTTAATCATTTAATCAACTTTATCAGTGGTTCAGATATTTTCCTCAATTGTCTGAACCGCTGATTGTACCGGATTCTTTTGATTGAGCTGATTTCAATTTAGTAAATCATTTAAATCCTTTTAATCATAATCATAGTTAATCATTTAATCAACTTTATCAGTGGTTCAGATATTTTCCTCAATTGTCTGAACCGCTGATTGTACCGGATTCTTTTGATTGAGCTGATTTCAATTTAGTAAATCATTTAAATCCTTTTAATCATAATCATAGTTAATCATTTAATCAGCGGTTCAGACAATTAAACCGCAAACGAAGTACCGCAGCCACAAGTTT
>JAVHOI010000275.1:0-10818 GCA_036169975.1 Ferruginibacter sp.
AAAAGCGGCGACAGCATTACAGCTTACGCCTTCGGCTGAAAGCGCTTTTGAAAACGCCGCGGTCAAACCAACCGCCCCTAAAGAAGAATGTACCATCAGGGTAATCCAGGATGCGGTAAATGAATAATCAAGTCCTGCATTGTCGGCTGTTTCTTTTTTGATTATGATAGTAATCCCTTCCTGTTCTTTAAACAATAAAATAACGTCATCAACATTTACTTTTGATAAGTTGTTGATTGTACAAAAAACAAAGTCGCCGGTATTGAGTTGTGGTTTCATTGTTTTCAAAAGCCTGTCCAAATCTTTTTCTCCGGTCATTTTATTTGTTTGTTGAAATAATTTAAAAATCCTAAAGCGGAAACAATCGTCCAGCAGCCTTCAAGAATTATGAAAGGTAAATACTTTAAAAGTACCGAAGCGAAACAGGCAATCCCTGCACCTACAAGATTTAAAAGCAGGTAAGCCAGGCTGTCTTTTCCAATAATGCCTTTAAGGTTTAGAAAATAGGCGATCAGTAAAAACGAAACTCCCGCAAATCCTATCCAGTCTGTTTGTGTCATTGTGTGATGTTAATGAATATTTGTTACCACTGTGTATTTACGGGGGCATGCAATTCATGGTTTATTCAGCCTGGCACAAATGGTTATTTAAGAATATAAAGTTGGAGTTAACAACCAAAAGCCAAATTAATAATGCCAGGCCGTTATGTGCATTTCTTATAGTATGTTTTTGGCGATTGAATTTTGGGTATTAGCAAAGCGAACCAGGCCGGATACATTTTCAATTATCAATTAATAAATTATCAATTACCTTTTAGCCCTTTCATACTGCACCGGCCACGCCACATCCGCTCCTAATTCTTTAGCGGCATGTAAAGGGAAATAGGGGTCACGTAATAACTGGCGGGCTAAAATAATCAGGTCGGCCTGTTGATTAGCCAGTATTTGTTCCGCTTCGGATGCCGTGGTTATAAGGCCTACAGCCCCTGTTAACATGCCCGTTTCCTTTTTTATTTTTTCCGCGAAGGGCACCTGGTACATCGGTGCCAATGGGATTTTTTGTGCGGGTGAGTTGCCGCCGGAAGAACAATCAATCAGGTCAACGCCGTGGGTTTTCAAGATAGTTGCCAGTCGTACGGCGTCATCCGCGGTAAAGCCGCCGGGCACCCAATCGGTGGCGGATATACGCACAAATAAGGGCAAATCTTCCCCCATCACTTTTCGGGTAGCTTTTGTAATTTCGACCAATAGCCGGATCCTGTTTTCAAAAGAACCGCCATACTCATCGGTGCGATGGTTGCTGAGCGGTGATAAAAATTCGTTGATTAAATATCCATGTGCGGCGTGTATTTCAATTACCTTGTAACCCGCCCTGATTGCCCTTTCAGCGGCTTTGGTAAAATCCAGGATGAATTGTTGAATGTCTGCCATATCCATTTCTTTTGGTAAAGGTTCACCTTCGTTAAAAGCGATAGCGCCGGGCGCAAGGGTTTGCCAGGCGCCTTCTTCGCTGGTTAGCGGCTTGCCGCCTTTCCAGGGTTTGTGATGGCTTGCTTTTCTGCCGGCATGTGCCAGTTGTATGCCGGGCACGGCGTTTCGTGCCACAATAAATTCGTTGATGCGTTGCAGAAAGGGGATGTGCTCATCTTTCCAGATGCCAAGGTCATCAGGCGTGATCCTTCCTTCCGGCGATACAGCAGCGGCTTCTGTTAGTACCAATGCCGCACCACCTGCGGCACGGCTGCCCAAATGTACCAGGTGCCAGTCGTTGGCAAAGCCATCCACGCTTGAATATTCGCACATGGGCGACACGACGATCCTGTTTTTTAATTCAATATTCCTGATGGTGATGGGTTCAAAAAGTAATGCCATGGGTTTAATATTTTGAATACAAAGAGAAGGGATTTTATGATAAAATTTGGAAATAGTCAAAAAGTATTATTTCCCTGAAACCCGTTTTGCATCACTACGGGATACTGCCAATGATTATGAGCATTTACCATTAACTAATACCCTCTTTGATTTAATTGGTTTATTCTTTTTTGCCGCTTCTGCTGATAATCAATTATATCTTTATACAAAGGGCTGCCCGGTGGGAAGACTAAGTGATTCAGGCTACAGGCAATTATATTTTTATCAGCATCTTCTACCTTACATAAGATTCCTGAAATATCCCCACTATTTATTACAGCAGAAATAGTCAGCTTTGATTTTAAAGTTATTGGTTTTGCTTTAGTCTTAAAAGCCTGAATAAGCTCTCTAATTGGATAAGCCGTCAATGGAAGCGCATGCTCCATCTTTTTAGTCAAATCGGCGTATTGATCTTTATAGTCCATAAACTCTTTTTAAGTTCAAATTTACATTTTTCAATAAAAATTTAATCACTTTTTTAATGCATTTTTTAATTTGTGAAAACATATTTTACTAACCCGGCCTTGTCGGTTTATAATCGCTATAAAATAACCATCGTTATTCCCGGGGCTACCGTTTAATATAAAAAATCAGGAAACCTGGCCTGCAGGCTATGGATGCCCCAAATTTTCAGGTTTATTACATCATCCCCTTCATCACAATTATTTAACCTGCCCCGCAGGCTTCTATTCACCTCGCTATTTGTACCTTTAGCCCAATCAATCTATTAAAATGAAAAAACAATTCCTGATAACCTGCCTGAGTGTTATATATGCATTCGCGGCGCAGTCACAAAAACTTGTAACACTTCCCAATGGCTGGCGACTTTCTCCTGCAGGCAACAGCATCCCATTGGATGACCTGCCTTTAAACATGGCGGTTAGCGCCTCAAAAAAATTATTGGCGGTTACCAATAATGGCCAGAGCACCCAGAGTATCCAATTGATAGATGTGGTTACCCAAAAATTGGCGGATCAGGTAACGATCCCTAAAAGTTGGTTAGGTTTAAAATTCAGCGGTGACGGAAAATATTTATATGCCGCTGGTGGAAATGATAACCGCGTATTGAAGTATTCCGTTATTAAAAAGAAACTGCGTTTGGTGGATAGTTTTATATTGGGTGATAAATGGCCGAATAAAATTTCTCCTGCGGGGATAGAGATTGATGATGCGGGAGGAATATTATACGTGGTTACAAAGGATAATAATTCCTTGTACGCTTTTGATATTTCAACAAAAAAAATCATCGGTATTTATCCGTTGAAAGGAGAAGCTTATACCTGCATTTTATCTCCCGATAAAAAAATCCTGTATATCAGTTGCTGGGGTTGCGATAAGGTCGTGTTGTTTGATACAAAACAAAAAGCGTTCGTTGATGAAATACCTGTTGGCGATAATCCAAATGAATTGTGCCTGGATAAAAAAGGAAACTATTTATATGTAACCAATGCCAACGATAATTCCGTTTCCGTAATTGATACCAAACAAAAAAAGGTGGTGGAAACGCTTATCACCTCACTATACGCCGATGCGCCAATGGGCAGTACTACCAACGGAGCGGCATTAAGCACCGATGAAAAAACATTGTATATCGCCAATGCGGATAATAACTGCCTCGCCGTATTTGACGTAAGCAAACCGGGCTTTAGCAAGTCGAAGGGTTTTATACCGGTGGGCTGGTACCCTACCTGCGTGAAGGTGATAGGCAATAATATCTGGGTTACCAATGGAAAAGGGTTCAGCTCTTTTGCAAACCCTGACGGGCCAAATCCGGCAAGGAGAAAAGAAAAAGTAAATTACCAGGCCGGCGATAAAGAAACCCCAAAAGTGGTTCAATATATTGGCGGTTTATTTAAAGGAACCATGAGCATCATTGCCATACCTGATGAAAAAAAATTAAGCGTTTATTCGCAACAGGTATATCGTAATACGCCCTACAGTAAACAAAAGGAATTGCTTGCAAATGGTGAGCCTGGAAACCCTGTCCCGCAAAAGATGGGAGATGCCTCGCCCATAAAACATGTATTTTATATTGTAAAAGAAAACCGTACTTACGACCAGGTATTAGGTGATATTGCTGAAGGAAACGGAGATACGAGCCTGGTACTTTTTGGCAAAAAAATTACACCCAATCAACACCAGTTGGCAAAAGATTTTGTGTTGCTGGATAATTTTTATGTGGATGGAGAAGTAAGCGCTGATGGACATAACTGGAGCCTCGGCGCCTACGCAACAGATTATCTGGAAAAAAACTGGATAACCAGCTATGGCGGCCGTGGTGGAGCTTATGATGCGGAAGGTACAAGGAAAATAGCCAATAATAAAGGCGATTTCATCTGGGGCGCCTGTAAAAAAGCAGGCGTAAGTTACAGAACTTATGGAGAGTTTACAGATGATTACAAAGCTAATATCCCGGTGTTGGAAAATCATTTTTGTACCTATTATACCAGTTGGGATGAAACAATAAGAGATACCACAAGGGTAGGGCAATGGAAAAGAGATTTTGACTCACTAATAGCCATAAACGCTTTGCCGCAATTAAGTACTTTGCGCCTGATAAACGATCATACGGAAGGTATGAAAATTGGAAGGCCTACATTATTTGCCCATGTGGCTGATAATGATTTGTCGGTGGGCATGTTCATTGACTATTTAAGCAAAAGCCCGGTATGGAAAGAGAGTGTTGTTTTTATATTG
This sequence comes from Ferruginibacter sp., assembly GCA_036169975.1. GTDB lineage: Bacteria > Bacteroidota > Bacteroidia > Chitinophagales > Chitinophagaceae > Ferruginibacter. The sequence goes on from JAVHOI010000275.1 coordinate 4,608, forward strand.
GAAGACGATGCTCAAAACGGGCCTGATCATGTGGATGCCCACCGCAGCCCCGCATACATTGTTGGGCCTTATGTAAGAAGAAATTTTGTTGATCATACGCCTTATACCACATCCGGTATTTTAAGGACGATGGAACTTATTTTGGGCATACCGCCAATGAGCCAGTATGATGCGGCGGCTACTCCATTGTGGCGTTGCTTTACGCCTACACCCAATTATGATGGATACACGGTTATTCCTTCCAATATTAATTTAACGGATAAAAATACCGTACATAATGAGCTGTCTGAAAGGTCTTCAAAATTTGACCTGTCGAAAGAAGACCAGGTACCCGACAATGAATTTAGTGAAGTAATCTGGAAGGGTGTAAAGGGCTTGCATTCCATAATGCCAGCGCCAAAGCGGGCGGCATTTATTAAGGTAAGTGAAAAAAAAGAAGGTGATGATTAAATGGTGAATCAACTTTTATATTTGGGTAAGCACTTTAAGCGCTTCTCTTAATATTTCAGGCTTTTTTAAAAAGAGGATATCATTTTAAATTAATCCGGATTGGGAATATATGGAACAAAACCGGGGATGAAATTTTTTAAGGTTGCGGGTCTCTAAAGCACTTTTAAATAAAGCGACAATCTATGTTCCGCCTTTGGGCGGCAGGGTTCGGAAATACTTTCCCACAACCGGAAATTGCTGAAATTCTTTTCTTTCCACATTAGCTACAAACCAAAGGAAAGCCAGCAATAAAATAAAGGCTGTTGTGATGGAAAAATAAATATTCCCATACAACATCACCAATCCTTTATGCAGGAAGAATATAACCGTTGTTAAAACCAGGTAGGCCATTAGTTTCTTTTTCGCATAAGGTATGCGATACAATTTTTGTCCCAGTAAATAGGAAGTAATCATCATGAAGGCATAGCAGGTAAATGTGGCCCAGGCGCTGCCTGTATATCCAAAGATTGGGATCCACCAGATATTCAGTACAACCGTTATGAGGGCGCCGGCAATGGTGATGGCAGCGCCAAATAAATTACGGTTGGTAAGTTTGTACCAAATAGAAAGATTGTAATAAATGCCAAGGAATACACTTCCCATGGCCAGAATGGGCACTATGTGGATACCTTCGCCATACTCCCTGAATTTGATGGTCAATATTTTTTCAAACACATCCAGGAAAAGCCCAATCACTAAAAACATAATGCAGCAGGCGATTACAAAAAATTTCATTACCCGGGCATAGGTTTTTTTGGCATTGTCTTCTTTTGACTGGTTGAAAAAAAATGGTTCCGCGGCCATGCGGAACATCTGGATAAAAATGGTAATTAAAATAGCGAGCCTGTAATTGGCGGCAAAGATACCCAGTTGCCTTTTTGCTTCCGATGGTGGCAGGTTCACTACATGCTGATAAACCAGTCGGCTAATCATTTCATTGATCATGCCGCCAAACCCGACAATGACGAGCGGGTACGCATACTTCATTACTTCCTTCCATAATTTTCCATCAAAGCTGAACCTGAAACTGATCCACTCTTTCCACAACAATAAAAAAGTTGTAGCGCTTCCAGCCAGGTTGCCAATCAGGTAATACCCGATACCAATGGAAGGGTCATAAAATAATAATAAAATGCTCCCCGGGTTTTTCTTTGCGAGCTGCGGGCAAACACCAATAAAGAAAATAACCACCAATACATTTACTACTATACCGGCTATCCTTACAAAAGCATATTTACGCGGCCTTCCTTCCTGCCTCAGTTTGGCAAATGGCAGTGTGGCCAGTGTATCTAAAAAAATTATCCCGGTAAGCCATATAAAATATTCCGGGTGGGCAGGCATTAATGTGGCATTCGCCAGTGGTTGGGTAAATAACAATAATATCGCGGAGAATAAAATGGTGGTGGTGAGTATGGAAACATTCAAGGTATTATACAACCTGTCTTTATCCTTTTCCTGCGAAAAACGGAAGTAACTTGTTTCTACGCCATAAGTAAAAAGGATATTTACAAAAGGTACAATCGCATAGATCTGGGTGAGGTCGGCCGTATCGGCGGCGTGATAAATAAAGCTCAGAGAAAAATTTAGGATATAACCTAAAAACCTGCTTCCGATAGTGGGCAATCCATACCACAAAGTTTGCCCTGCTAATTTCTTAATACTACTCAATTAATAATGTTTGTGGACAAATTTACTTGTATAATTTTTAATATGGGGTTCAATTTAATGACGATGTTTTATTGGGCTTCCGCAGTAAGAAAATAACATTGCCCTCGCCCGGTTTAAAAATAAGCTCATTAATAAAATGAACGGATTAGTATTTATTTTTCGTATCGCTTTTGTATCACTTACTTGAATTCAATTAATGGTTTTAAGTGGGGATGTTTTAATCTTGTGGCCATCAAAAAAAATTCTGAATGATGGGGGCACTTCTCAAAGTTTAATTTTCATCCTTGTTTGTTTAATTTCACCCACCATTTTTTTTGTTTCAATTCTTTTCTCCTTCACGGCATTACCGGGTTTGGTTGGTTTCCTTTTTTTCGGAACCAACAGGGCCTTTGTAACCAACAGTTTCATTTTCCTTATCACCTGCTGCTTGTTTCCTAATTGCGACCGTTCGGTTTGGCTTTTTACCAATAGATATCCCCCGGCTGTTATTTTATTGGATAATTTTTCTTTTAAAAGTATTTTTTGTGTTTCACTCAAAAGCAGGGAAGATCCTATACTCCAGTATCCTTCTGCCATTGTCTCCACTTTATTTACATTTTGTCCGCCTTTTCCACCACTTCTGGCCGTTTTAAATTTTATTTCATCAGCAATATCCATAACCAAATTTACTTTATTTGGGAAGAAGATAGCAACTAAAGCCCTTCATTTAATATCTTTATTTTAATAAGAACGAAAAAATCAGGATTTTTGCAATTAACCAACCCATTGTTGATGCTACAAGGTATATATCATTCATTAACGGAACGAAAGCGAACAGGTAAAAAATCGTTTGCCGTATTAATTGATCCTGATAAGGTGAATGATAGTAATATCAGGCTTCTTATCAATCTTTCCGTTTCCGCCAAAGTAGATTATTTTTTGGTAGGTGGCAGCCTGGTTATCTCCAATTATCTGGATGAGTGCCTTCAATTAATCAAAAAAAGTTGTTCAATTCCAACCATTCTATTTCCCGGCAGCCCATCGCAGATAAGTAAATATGCGGATGCTTTGTTATACCTGTCGCTTATCAGCGGACGAAATGCGGAATTGTTGATTGGCCAGCATGTGGTATCGGCACCGGTAGTAAAGAACAGTGGATTGGAAATAATGCCTACCGGTTATATGGTGGTGGATGGCGGGGCGCCTACTACGGTTTCGTATATCTCCAATGCCAGCCCTTTGCCTGCGGATAAAAACGAAATAGCCATGTGTACGGCTATGGCGGGTGAAATGCTTGGTATGAAATTAATTTATATGGATGCGGGCAGTGGCGCCAAACGGGCCATTACCGAAAGTATGATAGAAAAAGTGGCACAATACATTACGGTTCCACTGATAATTGGCGGGGGCATTATCGAGCCGGAGAAGGCTTACCTTAACTGCAAGGCGGGAGCCGATGTAATAGTGGTGGGTAATGCCATTGAAAAGGATGCATCACTCATTAAAGAAATGGCGGCGGCTGTGCATAGTGTTGCGGTGAAGGTGTAATATCAGGTTGCTGTGATGGGAAGATTTTTTATTATGGGAATAGATAATCCTATTCAAAATCATTTCCGCCTTGAAGGGCTTGTCTGTATTTTTCAATTTCTTTTTTAAGTAATGATGGAAATATATTTATAAGTTTACATTATAAACTCATCATCTCCTTAAACTTTACAGCCTGCCTTCTGCTGACTTCCACCTTTTCGCCACCCTGCAGGTCGAGCAATAAACCCCCGTTAAAGTAGGGCTCTATTTTTTCAATCATCCGCAGGTTTACAATGTGCTTTCTGTTGGCCCGGAAAAAAGTTTTTTCATCCAGCCTTTCTTCCAGTGCATTTAAGGATTTTAATATCAGCGGCTTGTTGCCGGCAAAAAACACCTTCGCATAGTTGCCAACACTTTCGAATAAACGCACTTCCGAAAGTTTTACGAACCAGCACCGCTCGCCATCTTTAACGAATACCTGGTCGTTTTCGGTAAGCATGCCACGGTTAAAAGCCTGCTGTGCGGCCAACTCTTTTTCTTCGGCCTGGCGCAATTTTTGCAAGGCGTCCGCAAGGCGTTTTGGTTCTATGGGCTTCATTAAATAGTCCAGAGCATTTACTTCAAAAGCCTTCAGGGCATATTCATCATAAGCGGTCGTGAAAATTACATGGGGCGCTTTATCTAATTCCTGCAGCATGGCAAAGCCGGTTTTGCCGGGCATTTGTATATCCAAAAAAATAAGGTCGGGGTTCAATGCGTCAATTTTTTCAATGCCTTCCGCCGCATTGGCCGCTTCATCTATTACTTCCACGTCGGGGAAATCGAGTAATAATTTTTTTAATTCGTTTCTTGCCAACCGCTCATCGTCAATAATAATTGCTTTGTGCATAACAGATTTTTTTTGGTTTAATTAATAGCCGGATGTAATGCTGATACCAATTGAAATTAATCAATGTTTTTTAAAAGAGAACAACCGGCATTGTTATTCTTGACTCTACCATTTCATCATCCAGGTTTCGGATGGCGAAAGTGGCCTGCCCCTGGTAAAGCAGGTTAAGCCTGTCTTGTGTACTTCTTACGCCAAAACCATTTTCATTGATATAAGTACCCATTTGCCCGGTGTTCTGCACCACTAATTCATGATGGTCATTTACAAAGTCGGAAATAACGCGGATGGTACCTCCATGCACTTTCTTGCTGATGCCGTGCTTGATCGCATTTTCTACCAGGGTCTGCAGCATCATCGGGGGAACGGGTTGTTCAAGGGTATCTTCATCAATATCCATTTCTATAATCAGCCTTTCTTCAAAGCGCATTTTTTCCAGCGCCAGGTAATCCTTTACAATATTTAATTCCCTTTCCAAAGGCACGGTCTCTAATTTTTCCGTCTGCATGCTGCTTCGCAAAATATTGCTCAATTCAGTGATAGCGGTTCTTGCCCTTGAAGGGTTTTCGTCAACCAATGCCCGGATGCTGTTTAACGCGTTAAAAATAAAATGAGGGTTGATATGCGATTTAATCGTTTTCAGTTCCAGTTCTTTTACGAGGGATTGCAATTTTAAAGTATCCACTTCCTGCCGCCTTGTGCGTTCCACGTAATGAAAGGTATAATAAATGAGGTTCCAGATAAACAGCAGGAAAAAGCAATTGATAAAATTGCGGGTAATTTCATTCAACAATGAAATTTTTGGCGCCCCACCATCCTTCAGGTGCAATATTTTTTCGAAGGCCACATCCGCACAGGCATAGATGATGGCGAATACAATGGTAACAATGATGAAATAAAATATTTGTTTTTTGATAGGCTTATTCAGGAATTGATATTCCCTGATGACCATCCGCATGATATGCGTGAATAAAATACCCAGTACTACGCTGATGGTGATGAGTCCATAAAAATGATCAATCTTACGAACGGATAAATTGGAGTAGGCAAAAACCGATATGGCAAAATTGGCTCCCCAACCCCCAATCTGACAGATCCAGTAATCGGAAAGTTTTTGTTTCATGCAAAGACAAAACTACGAATTGGCAAGCCGAATCCGGTTTCGTTTTTATTAATGGTGAAATGAGTGGTTGAGAGGCTGCCAAACTTTTTAGGACACATCATTTACAATCTGAATGGTAAAAATGGGTTGGTTGCAAGCCAGCTAACCGCATCATGCATTGTACATATCGCTGAATTATTCGTAATTATCAATTAATGATTTAAACTGGTATAAAAGCCTTACCAGTTACCTCAGGTTTGGGGTAATAATTTCGCCCTGCGCTTTAAGGCCATTCCGAAATTGCACCATATCCGCAGCACAGCGCATGCCGGAACAATTTGGTGTTGACACCGGCGGGTGTCCAAAGTACAAAAAAGGCAGGCTGGTACTGGTGGGCATTACGTATCCAAAAGTATATGAAAAGCCGGTGCCGCTTGCTGCCGGCATCCATACACAAGCGGCCTTGCACAATAAAGACCAACCAACAAACAGCGGACGTGCATCGCCATAAAAAAAATGCGAACCACATCATGATTAAAAAAAACATTACCGAAAAACAA
>JAVHOI010000276.1:0-10807 GCA_036169975.1 Ferruginibacter sp.
TTGTGAAAAATGCGTTTTCAATTTCGCCTGCATGGTTCCAGGTATCAATTAATACAATTTCCTTTGCCTTTATTTTATTAATTTCTATTACCCTGTCATCACCCCATTCTATAACTTCTGTACCATCCGGCTCTCTAAGAATATACCTGTATTCGATGTCTGCTGAATGAAAATCATATTTAGAAATCTCCACCCTTCCCCGCCAAAACTCCCCGTTAAAATATTGTAATGAAATAGCCTGGGTAAAACCATCATTACCCAATGCATTGTTGTTTCCGGAAACAAACAAGGTCTGTCCGAATTTTGTAGAAAACCGGATATAAAAGTTAAGTATCATTTATTAGCAAGATTAAGAAACGGCAATATAAATCAAAATGTAAAAAATACACAATAAATAATTAACAGCATAAATAATTATTTAGCGGATACTTTAAAATCGTACATCCTTTTATGAATGAGAAGGTGCTTTTGAATTAAAGGCATTATCCATTATACCTTTATCAATTTTCAATTATAATTAGTTTTGCCCTATTTTTGCCAAAATTATTTTAAGATGGAGACTACAAAAAAATCTACCGGGTTATATTGGATACTTTTTTTCGCATCAGTAGCGGCTTCAATTATTGTTTACAAAGTTGGCGGTGGATATAGTTCGATGGTATTGCCCTTCAATGTTACTTTTTTTGCTAAAGCCCTTGATTTGATGTAGCCTGTTTTTACATTTTTATTATTGCTTAAGGCTATTAATAATAATTGAAAATTCGGAGGCTACCAACGAGGCGCCGCCAACCAATCCGCCATCCACATCCGGCTGACCGAATATTTCTTTAGCATTCGCGGATTTTACACTTCCCCCATATAATATGGAAATGGTGTCTGCCAGATCATTGCTATATTGGGCGGCTAATACACTTCGTATGTGTGCGTGCATTTCCTGCGCCTGTGTGCTTGTAGCGGTTTTGCCTGTACCAATGGCCCAAATAGGTTCGTATGCTATTACAAACCCTGTCAATTGCTCCTCAGTTAAATGAAATAAACTTTCCTTCAATTGATTTTCTACATAACTGTTTTGCGTACCCGCTTCCCTCACCGCTAAAGCTTCTCCACAACAAAAGATGGGTTTTAATCCATACTCAAAGCAAATATTTATTTTTTCCGCAAGCAGTGCATTCGTTTCATAAAAATATTCCCTGCGCTCACTATGGCCAATAATGACATAAGGCACGCCAATACTTTTTAGCATTTCCACGCTTACCTCTCCTGTAAAGGCTCCGGAAGCTTTGCTATAGCAATTTTGCGCCGCCACCAATACATGCTGCCTTCCTGCAATTTTGCTTTTTATATTAATTAAATAAGGAAAGGGAACACCAAAAACCGCTTCCTGGTTTTCGCTTAATTCAATTGGGCTTGCCAGTAAATCTGTAATCAAAGTTTCTGCCTGTTCAAGTGTAAGGTTCATTTTCCAGTTAGCCGCGGCTATTTGTTTTCTCATGTCGTTAATTTATTATTGAATGTAAAGTTGTTTTAAAAAAATTTTTTCCTGTTCTGTTATGCTTTTTCCTTTTAATTTTTTCCAGTTATTAATATCTTTCAATATTTTCTCAAAGGTATATCTTTCTTTTCCCCAGGTAAAATCGCTTACAAATTTTGGTGGAAAATACGCCCCGAAAATATTACAACACACCCCTATAACCGTTCCGGTATTGAAAGAAGTGTTGATTGCAGACCTGCTATAATCGCCCATTAACAAACCACATTTTAAACCTACCGGCAAATAATCATTATCCGCATTGCTCCAAACTTTCACATCACCGGCAGTATTTTTTACATTCGAATTGGTGGTGCCTGCCCCCAGGTTGCACCATTCGCCTATCACGCTATCGCCAAGGTATCCATCATGCGCCTTATTGGTATATCCAAATAAAACGGAGTTTTTTATTTCCCCCGCCGCTGTACAATAAGGCCCTATAGTAGTGGCACCATATATTTTACTTCCCATTTTCAAAATTGCCCCTTCACACAACGCAAAAGCGCCCCGTATCATACAGCCTTCCAGCACCTGTGCATTTCTTCCAATATAAATCGGACCTGATGAAGCATTTAATATGCTGTGTTCAACAACCGCTCCTTCTTCTAAAAAAATATTTTCGGCGCAAATTATTTTATTGGTTAATGATACCGGCTGAGAAACCCTTCCTGAAGTAATCATTGCAAAATCTTTTCTTAGCGCCCAATCATTGTACTGAAAAACCTGCCAGGGATAATTCAGTATTTTAATTTTATCAGGATCATTTATTTCCTTATTACTATTTTCAGGCAACTTGGGGATTAGCAGGCGATCAAGCCATTCTTTGGTTGGAATTATATTGGCATCAAAAACAGGGGAAGGCACATTCCCGGAATCCATCTGTTCATTAAAAAATGCGGCTACATCCGTAATTATTTGAAAGCGAGGAAAATAAGCCCACTTCTCCCTGACGGTTAGTATGCCAATACGTATATCAGCAGCATGCCTTGTCGCCGTAAATGGATAAAGGTTTTGCTTTATTTTCGTATCATCCAAAATTATTTTCACCGGCTAAAAATACTTTAAAAAAATGATACTCCTTTCCACTAAAGGGGAATAAAACTGAACCAAACAAAAATCCCCCCGGAAAACCGAAGGGACTTAAAGTATAGCCATGAAAAACAAACTTTAATAAATTTAAATTTACTAATGTGCTTTCTTTTCGTAACGTTTTTTAAACTTGTCGATACGCCCTGCGGTATCTACCAATACATTTTTACCGGTATAAAACGGATGGGATGTATTTGAAATTTCTAATTTAATTACAGGATAATCCTTACCGTCTTCATGCTTAATAGTTTCATTGGAATGAGCAGTAGAACGGCTTAGGAAAGTAGTGCCATTGCTCATATCCTTAAAAACCACGAGACGGTAATTTTTGGGATGCAAATCTTTTTTCATACTAATAAAAGTTTTATGCATGGATTTTGCCATGCGATTTTTTAAGACTGCAAATGTAGGGCAATTTGATTAGGAAAAAAAACAAAAACCCCAATTCCTTAAAGTGGACATTGGCGATCCTATTAATTTGTAGTTCTTTTATATTTACGAAAAATGGCTTTCGTCAAATCATAATAGCCATTGTTGTTGAATGTAATTTAAATGGCTTAAAAGCCTTATCATTATTGAAATGTAGCCAACCTAAGTTCCTTATCCATTGCAGTAGCTAACTCTTCATATTCGTTTGCTGCAAAGCAATCCCCACATTCCAGTTCTTCGATTCCAGGATCACATCCTGTAAATCATCAATTTTTTTTCCTGTTACTCTTATGATGTCATCCATAATAGCTACCTGCACCTTTAAGCCGCTATCTTTTATTAATTTCACTATTTTTTTCGCATCTTCCTGTTTGATACCATTTCTTACTGGAACTTCCTTTTTTACCACTTTACCACTTTGAAACGATGCCTTGCTTAAATCATAAATTTCCGCTGCCAATCCTTGTTTCATACTGCGGCTGATCATCACGTCTATTATCTGGTTCAGTTTCATTTCACTATCTGCTTCCAGGTTTACCTTGTATTCCTTTTTATTTAACGCTATCACTACAGGCGAACCCTTAAAATCGAAACGGTTGGTAATTTCCTTACTTACCGTGTTGATTGCATTGTCCAGTGTTTGCAAATCTACTTTACTGGCAAAATCGAATGATGGCATAAAATAAATATTAATGATGAGATTTATGCAAATATAAAAAACACCGTTCAATATTGAACCGTGTTTATTTTCTTTGTTATTTAGGGTAATGATGAATAAAAAGTAGCATTTTCAACTTTAATCATTTTCAGCAAACTGACCCCTACCCATTCCTCATCACTCATTAATTACTTCCCTTAACCCTGTTTTGCTCAGTTCCCGCTCCACCGGTTTTTCTTTTTTGTAACCCGTTAATGGGTTTACCAAACCGATATCCAAAGCTGATAGTCACAACTCTTGAATCTCTTTGCTGACGAAAGGATGCTTCCGTGCTTTGAAAATTAATTTCTCCATTAGCCGTCATCGTATATAAAATATCGCGGACATTTAATTTCAGGGTGCCTTTATTCTTTAATACCTGCTTTTGAACACCTGCATTTAACTGGCCCATTGGTTTAATAATTATCTGTCCTTCGATTCCACTCGTGCGGTAAAATCCTGATAATTCCGCACTCCACCCTTTTTTAAACTTAAACTGGTTATTGACATTAACCAAAAAATTACCTGCATTGACATGAACATTTTCCCCGTTTAATAATCCTTTATAATCATTATAATTGCCTTCTGTATAAATAATTGCAGTCCACCATTTTTCAACAGGTATTTGCGCACTTACGGATATGCTAGCACTATTCGCGGAACCAAAATTTCCTTGTTTTACTATAGTTGCATAACCTTTTTGTTCAAAAATTTCACTAAAAAGATCTCTGGTTTTTGTATAGTTGATGGTGGTAGTTAAAAACTGGTTATAGGTATGCGACACTTCTAATGCGTGTGCATAAGATGGCTTTAAAAATGGATTGCCTGAGCCATAAGTATATTTATTAATGAAAAATAAAAAGGGGTTAAGGTCTTCATAATCCGGACGGTTAATACGGCGGCCATAAGAAAACCCAAACTGATTTTTTTCATTGGCATTATAACTTATGAATATGGTTGGAAACAAGCCGGTGTAGCTTTTCTTAAAAGAACTATCCTGTCGTTGGGGGTTGCCAAACTGGCGCCCATTATAATTCGTATTTTCAAGCCGCAAACCCGCCTGAATACCCCATTTCTTTATTTGTTTGTTCATATTAAGATACCCAGCATTGATATTTTCTTTATAAACAAATTGATTGGTTTTGCCATAATCCGGCGTTCTGGTATTTCCTATAATGTTGAAGTAGCCGGCTGTATTATCTGTTTCTACAAAACTTGTCTTTAATCCCGTTTCAATCTTTAACCCGCTTTTTAAAGGATGCGAATAATCAATTTTACCGGAATAAATATTAATTACAGAGGGCAGCTCCCCTGTCAGTTGATCATAATTCTTTTTTATCCAGGCAGGCGTATAGGAAGTATTGGTAAAATTTTGTTCCTTATGTGAATTATAGGTAAGGTAATCCAGGTCTGTAGTTAGTTCCCTGCCGGCAGAGTCAAACTGCTGACGGAAATTGAGATTTAAGGCGCCATTCTTCCAGCTTGACTTTTCAGAACTGGCAGCGGTTACAATAGAATCTATCACGCCAATATTGCTTTTCAGGTAACTGGTATTATTTCCAACCTGACTGGCCGGCGTAGTAAAACCTGTCAATACAATTCCAAATGTTGTTTTTTTACCGGCATAAAAATCAGCCCCCAGCTTCGCATTGTAATTACTATTGAAACGCCTTTCATTTGAAGTTTGCTCAAAAATCGCATTGAGGGATTTATCAGCATTTTTATATTTCCGCTTAATATCAAGCGTGTTAAAATTTTCCCTGTAATTACCACTCAGATTCGCGAACACATTGAATTTTCCGTTGCGATAATTAAGATTAAGGTTGTTATTTGTCTTTTCATATACCCCCTGGCCATAGGCAAGGTTTGCACTACCATTAAAACCTTTTTGCTTATTCTTTTTTGTTTTGATATTGATAATCCCCGAATTACCTGCCGCATCATATTTTGCTGAAGGGTTCGTCATTATCTCAATCTGTTCAAGATTATTAGAAGGCATTGATCTTAAAAGATTGGCCAGTTCCTGCCCGTTTAAATAAGATGGCTTACCATCCAGCATAATCATGACCCCTTGTTTTCCTTTCAGGCTAATATTGCCGTCTTTATCTACGGTAACTCCCGGGCTTTTTTCCAACACTTCCATTGCAGTGGATCCTTCATTACTAATGGCTGCATCAACATTAATAACTGTTTTGTCAATCTTACGCTCTATTAACTGTCTTCTTGAAGAAATGGTTACCTCTTTCAAATCCTTTTCAACCGGAATGAGTTGTAACATTCCTATGTTTATCATATTGTTATCTGAAGAAATTACAAAAGAATTACTGTAAACTTTACTATGCCCAATTGATGATGCCAATAAAAGGTATGCGCCATCTTTAATATTTTCAAAAACGAAATTTCCTTCTTTATCAGTAAGAGCCACTTTTACAAGGCTGCTATCTTTACCTTTTAATAATGATATAGTAGCGGCATCTATAATTTTTTGATTTCCGCCGTCTTTGATTGCACCGGATATTTTACCTGTATTTTGGGCGATACTGACGAAGCTAATACTCATAGCAGTGAACAGGTTTATTAAATGTTTCATGGTTATACTTTATACTTTGTTTTGAATTGTACATAACAAAATTAGGTACTTAGCAATACAAGGAACATTGATTTACACAGAAGGTAATTTTCTAAGGATGATTGGCATTGCCGATTAAGGCAAATACGAACCTCCAAAAAGAAAGTTACTTTTCTTAAATAGGATTTTATAAGTGGTAAATGGGTAAAAATTAATCCTTCTGGGAAGATTTTATTTGAACAAGGACAATAATAATAATGCCCGTTAAAATGAGAAAAAACGAAATGATTTCAGCCTGGCTGGGATGGATGCCCCAAAAATGATATTGGTTATTTACTCGGATTTTTTCAATTAAAAAACGTTCTAACCCATTTAAAATAAAATAAATACCGGAAATAGTACCGGCAACTTTTATTCGTTTTCTAAAAGCCCAAACCATTAAAAACAATAGGGTACAAACAACCGTTTCGTATAAAGAAGTAGGAAAAACAGGCAGCGGAAGTACCCGGTTATGATCATCGTAATTACCGGGAATTAATATCCCGTCATTATTTACATTTTGCGGAAAATTATAAGCAACCATCCATACGGGCATAAAGGAAAGCGCCTTTAAATATTTATGCGGAACAGTTTCCAGGCTGGTACTTTTTCGGTCGGTAACATAAGCAGGGGTTATTTTGCCGGAATCTAAAACTGAACCTTCTAAAAAATAGGTTTTATATTTTTCAAGTTGTGCCTGAAAATCCCCGGCTTTAGCCTCTGCTACTTTACCTTTTGCATCTGTTATATAAGCGCTGTTAATTACACCCCAATCCCCATCGCCTGATACCTGGCAACCAATGCGGCCAACCGCATAAGCAAGCAACATCGCAATGGTAATAGAATCTATCAGGTGAATTAATTTGATCCCTTTTTTACCTGAATATACACATATAGCAATTCCGGCAGCAATTAACCCTCCGTAAAAAGTCAATCCACCAGCAGAAAAAATCCTTTCAACCGGGTGCTGAATAAAATCATTCCAATTTTCCAGGTTATCAAAAAGCTTGGCGCCAAGGATTCCAAATATCAATGATATGATAACGATATCCCCTACCCTGTCGTGCGGCCAGATGCGTACACTTCTTTGCTCTGGTTCTTTTAATTTTTGTTTGTTCTTTTCCCACCATTTTAATCCGGTTAAAACAACCGCCAGTAACAAACCGCCGGCAATACTGCCTTCCATGGAAAAAATATAGGCTTGGGGGCTAATTTCAACAGGCTTATTCAATATTAGTCCGAATACTTTAAATCCAAAAATAAATCCAACTATAAAGTTGACTAATAAATCAACAAAAGTAGCTGGTTTACCCACAGTAATAAATTCTTCCCTTGGAAACAGCAAGCCTTGTTTTTCCTTTCTCTTAAGTTCACTTGTTATTACAATGGCGGCAGTTATAAATCCCATGGCAACCATTAACCCAAATGTGTTCAAAATTTTAAGCGCTTCCCACTCAACTCCAAACCAGTCTTTAAAAACGTAATATAAATTGGGATACATTTTTGTAAAATTAAATTTTGTGAGCTGCAAGATATTCAATTATACCGATTCAACATTTTTGTTTGAGTATTCGCCTGATCTCCTGAATGAATCTGATTTTTAAAGCCTGTGTTCAATATTGCAATGCACCTGGTTTCAAATAATAATAATCGCTGTAAAATCATTTAATCTGATCAATCTAAGGTTCAGACAAATATAAAAAAAATCCTGCAGCTATCAACTACAGGATTAACTTACTAACCCATCAAAAAAAAATAAATCTTAGTTGCAGTATTGTTCAAAGGCGCCGATCAGATTTTCCGCGATCATTTGCGCACTCCTTCCTTCAATATTGTGCCTTTCGATAAAATGAACTAACTGGCCATTTTTAAACAAAGCAATAGAAGGTGAAGAAGGAGGATAAGGAAGCAGATGTTCCCTTATTTTTTTTACGGCATCTACATCAAACCCTGCAAAGCTGGTTGCCAAATGATCCGGCTTTTTTGCACTGTTGTGTACAGCCAATATTACACCTGGCCTTGCGGTTCCCGCACTGCAACCGCATACCGAATTAATCACCACCAGCGTGGTTCCCTTGTCACTTATTTTTTCTTCTACATCTGTTGCAGTCAACATTTCGGCAAAGCCGTTTTCCGTTAACTCTTCTTTCATCGGTATTACAATTTCTTCTGGATACATATTTTATTTTTTTATTTGGAATTACAAATTTACATACTTGAATTGATTTGAGCATCGAAGAATTTCAATGTAATTAAAATATTATGTATCCCTCTGCAAATGCCATTAAGGCGCATAAAATACATGAATTGCGCCATCTTGTCTAATAATCTCATACTATTGGTCAATTATGCATACAAATTGCGTTGGAATAATTTTTGAAATTAAATAAGGGTAACAATAAATTTTAAATCAATAAATTATAAACACTATGACACTCGTAAAAGTAAACAACCCGGTTACAAAAACATTTGATGGTTTAATGAACGACATTTTTAATGATTTACCCGCAACATTTGGTAAAACTTTCAGAGAAGATGTTTTTAGTTTTCCACCTGTAAATATTCTGGAAAATACAAATGCTTACCAATTGGAAGTAGCTGTGCCAGGATTAGAGAAGGCTGATTTCGTAATTAAACTTGATGCGAATATATTAAGCATCAGCGCCGATAAAAAAGCCATACCAAATAATGAAACTGAAAAAGTAATCAGAAAAGAATTTAGCAATAAGGCATTTAAACGCAGTTTTACCCTGGATGAAAAAATAGATGCCGCAGCTATAGAAGCTAAATATGAAAACGGGATTTTAAAATTGATCCTACCTAAAAAAGAAGTAGCTAAAGCTGCCAGTAAAGAAATTACAATTCAGTAAAAAAGTGCAGGTATTATTTTTCATAATACCTGGGGGTATAAGGTTGATTTTGGTTTAATAAGCCATCCTGATTTATCGGGATGGCTTTTTTATTTTTAAAATTTGTAATTTTATCTTTCAAGTTTCAGTTTCAATTTCCATTATGGGCATAAAAAAAGTGACAATTGCAGGTTTGTTATTTCTAATTTCGTTATCAAGCCAGGCACAAATTTTACAGGACACTTTACACAAAATAGTTAATTACGCCGATTCCGCATTGAGAATCAGAAATATTAATCCCTATTTCACTTTGCACGTTGATTCAACATTGAAGTATGGCTTTGAAATAAATAGAGACCAATCGCAATACTACTGGTATTTAAAAAATTCTCCGGTTGGTTTAAAAATAAATAAAGATAACGGGGTGTTGACTTTTAAGGCCGAAAAATCATATTTTCTTTCTGGAAGGTTGAAATACGATTATGAGTACAAGGTTAATATCGGAATTCAAAATTTAAATATTCCGCAAGACAGGGTTGACACTTCTTTCATTTTGCTGTTTTACAGCACGGAAATAATCCCTTCCAAAATTAAGCCCACAGTAACCAATACTTTATTTATTGATGAAGGGGATACTTTAAGTTTTAAATTACAGTGTGACAATGGGAGTTTTCCAATAGAAGAAATTACCTATTTCAGCAATTACCAGGCTAAATCACTTACCCCCGTAAATAAATGTAATGATGATTATACGTGGTATGCCCCTTTTGATTTTGTAAAAGAAAGTGATAAGGACAGGCAAAAATTGCTGGAGCTTTATTTTGTCGGCACCAATAAATTCAGTGCCAGGGATACCGCTGTCATTCATGTATATGTCAGGGAAAATATTAATTACCCGCAAAGAGTTATAGAGTTTGAAAAGCTTAGGAAGGATGTTACGGACTACATTCTACAGTTAAAAAGTAGTTTCAGGATAATGGACAAAAAATTAAAAAAGACGAAAAAAACCAGGACAGGATTTGATTTAGGGTCAGCCTTTTCGGGCTTGGGCGGAACCATATTTTCTTCCATGCCCAATACAGATCAAAAGACGGCGGGTAAAATTTTACCAAGCGTAGGAGTGGCGCTGGTACCGGTAAAAGAAGCAACCGCACCCAACAACAGTTCTGATCAAAATACCGCATCTTTAATCAGAAACAGTATCAAAAGGCTGGAATACCTGATAGCGGATAATACAATCGTGGGTGAAAGGGATCCTGAAATCCTAAGCAAAACCAAAAAGTTGAAAGACGAATTAAAGCAAATGCAAATTCAACTGATAGACATCCCCATTGCAGACGAAAAATTGGATAGTAAAGAATTGGATGACTATTTCAACAATCCTAAAGTAAATAAAAAATACAGGGTTAAACGTAAATAACGATTTGCCTCCTGCCTTTCTTCCTGTGTCAATTATGTATTTAATTTTCTATCCCATAATTAGCGAGGTAAAAGTTATTCCCTCAATGGCCTGATTTTCCTTGTAATAAAGGATTATCGAAGTAATGGCTGTAATATAAAAAATTAGTGATTGAAAAAGCCATTGAACAATATCCAGGGTTGAGCTT
>JAVHOI010000277.1:0-2248 GCA_036169975.1 Ferruginibacter sp.
GTTGAATGGTGGTTTGATCATTATAAGGTTTCAAGAGAGCATGTATCCATCGCCGAAGAAGAAATATTACAACTGGTGACAGATAAAGTTGCCTCCAAAGGAAAAGCCATGCAGGGCGTAGGGCACATCTTCAATTTTTTTATCAGCCGTGGTTTCAAAATTGGTTTGGCAACTTCTTCCGGTACTTTGTTAATAGATGTGGTAGTAGATAAACTGGGCATCAGAAAATACCTGCATGCCATGGAATCCGCTGCCGGCCTGCCCTACGGCAAGCCACACCCGCAGGTATATTTGAATTGCGCCAAACAGTTGAAAAGCCATCCAACGGAATGTATTTGTTTTGAAGATTCCTTTAACGGGATGATTGCAGCCAAAGCCGCCCGCATGAAATGTATAGTGGTGCCTTCGCCCCATGAAAAGATGAATGGAAAATTCAATGCGGCTGACCTGAAAATATCATCGCTGCAAAATTTTAATGAGTTGCTTTTGCAGGCTTTGTAATTTTTTTTCCCCTGGTTAGGCACTGCTATTAAATATAAACAACCTGTAAAATGGCAGCCATTCAATTTAAACTGTTTAAGATAACTACTTAGTCATCATATAAAATAAAGTACAAAACAAAGGGATTGAAAACAATAACCCCTGATTTTAAAGCAGGAAAGCTTTTAACCGCATAAAAAACAATGAAAGTAATTTAGTAACAGCCAAAAGAAATACAAATACTAAACGAAATAAATCATGGATGATGTTAACAAATCCGGGGGTGCGGCAAATATCAATTTTATCGTAAAATGATTATACTCACAGGTAAATCCCCCAATACTTTTATTAAGGAATACCGTTTAAATGAGGCTTTAAGATTATTGAATAAAAATACAGGCAATGTTTCGGAAACAGGCCTTGGAAGCCCTTCCTTTTTTTTAAATGTTTTCAAAAAAGATATGGCCATTTACCTTCTGATTATTTACCTGCCAAAGTCGGGTAACAATTCACGGTTTAGTTATTTAGCCGGTTTGAATTAAAAATACCAGTATTTAAGCTAAATGTTGTAGTTTTTAATATTATATTTGTGAGGCTTAGATTAAGACACACAATTATTTGATACAATAAAAAATCTTTTTAATACTTTAATTTTAAAATAATCATTATGTCTAAAATACTTTTTGACCGGCTTGGGGGTACACCAGGTATCACGTCTATTGTTGACGATGTTGTTGAAGCGCACATGAACAACCCTGCAATCAGTGCAAGGTTTTTGCCTTACAAAGAGCAGCCTGAAAGATTAGCCGTAATCAAACAACATACCATTGATTTTTTTAGTGCCGGAAGTGGTGGCCCGGTAACCTACTCTGGCAGAGACATGCCTGCCACGCATAAAGGAATGAATATTAGCCCAACTGAATACATGTATGTTGTTGATGACATTTTGAAAGTACTGGATAAACATAAAATTGATGATGAATCTAAAAAAGATGTGCTTGCCATTCTCTGGTCATTAAAAGATATGATCATTTCCAAATAAAATAATTCTTACAGAACTACCATAAAGCCGCTGATTTCCTTACTCATAGAAAACAAATTTTTTCCAGGATGGTTAAGGTCAAATGCCAGGGGGTGTTCCGGGTATTTTATATCCGATAGATACCCCATCCCCCAACATCGAAAATATTTTTCGCAGCGGCAATTTTTTGCAACCACCCAAGTAGCAATAAACATTTTTAAAATTCGTTTCTTCTATTTGTATTCATACTTTTTTCGGGCATTGGCTAATTTTATTTAAAGCCCATTAAACCTTTCGTTTTGCAACTCATCCAAAATGCAAAATATTCCATTATGAGAACAAATATTTTATTTACAATTTTAACTTTCGCATTATCAATTTTTTATTCCTGTAAAAAAGATGTTCCAAATCCCGTACCCTCCCCGATGCCGTCCACTTATTATTATCCACCATTGACCGGCAGTGCCTGGGAAACAATTAATCCCACCGTTTTAGGCTGGGACACCAATAAACTAAACGGACTTATTAATTATGTGGGCGCCAATAATTCAACCGCACTGATCATATTATATAAAGGCAGGATTGTAACCGAAAAATACTGGCTTGGCGCTACATCCAATACATCTGCCAGGATATTTTCGGCCAGTAAAAGCGTAGCAGGTTTTTTAACCGGGCTAGCCCGGGAACAAGGCAAATTAGACATTACAAAAAATGTAAGTTTTTATTTAGGCACAGGCTGGTCAAATG
>JAVHOI010000278.1:0-10746 GCA_036169975.1 Ferruginibacter sp.
TCGTTCCACGTGCCGAAATCGAAGGTGAAATGGGTGATTCAATGATGGGTTTACATGGCGTATTGGCCGATTGGTGTAAATATTCCACGATGCTCCAGGCAATGGAAATGCCATCATAAGTGGAAGTGCCGCGGCCAATTTCATCCAGCAGGATCAAACTTCGGGAGGTAATGTTGTTAATGATACTCGCTGTTTCATTCATCTCTACCATGAAGGTACTTTCGCCGCCACTTAAATTATCGCTTGCGCCCACACGGGTAAATATTTTATCCGTCAATGGGATTTTCGCATCGCTGCACGGAACAAAACTACCGATATGCGCCATTAAAGTAATGAGGGCGGTTTGGCGCAGGATGGCGCTCTTGCCACTCATGTTGGGCCCCGTTAAAATGATGATTTGTTGGGTAGCCGGATCCAGAAAAATATCATTGGAAATGTAGCTTTCACCAACCGGTAAATTTCTTTCAATCACCGGGTGGCGGCTATCTTTTAAATCCAAAATATTACCATCGTGCAGGGCGGGTTTTTTGTAGTTGTACTGTAGCGCATTATTGGCAAAGCAGCCAAGGCAATCCATTACCGCCATCACATGGCCGTTCACCTGCATGGGTGCGATATAATCCTGCAACTCATTTAATAACTTTTCAAATACCTGCATTTCTATCAGCAGCATTTTATCTTCAGCGCCCAATATTTTTTCTTCATATTCTTTTAACTCAGGCGTAATATATCGTTCCGCATTGGCTAATGTTTGCTTGCGTATCCAGGTTTCGGGCACTTTGCTTTTGTGCAGATTGGTTACCTCAAGGTAATAACCAAACACGTTATTGAAACTTATTTTTAAGGACGAAATGCCGGTTGCCATCGCTTCCTTTTGTTGCAGTGCGACCAGGTAATCTTTTCCGCCGCTTGAAATTTTTCTTAATTCATCCAGTTCTTCATTTATTCCATTGGCAATCACGCCCCCCTTCGAAGCAAGGGCGGGCGGGGTTTCATTGATTTCTTTGATGATTTTTTCAAAAATATACTGGCATGGGTTCAGTGAATCCCCTAATCTTTTTAAATAAAAATTGTTGGTAGTGGCGCAGATGGTTTTAATGGCATCCGTTTGCGATAAGCCCCGGGCAATTTGCAATACCTCCCTCGGGTTTACTTTTTTCAGGGGTACTTTGCTCACCAATCTTTCCACATCCCCGGCCTGTTTGATATGTTGCGAAATTTTGTTTCTTACCTCCACTTCCTTTATTAAAAATTCAACCGTATCCAGGCGTTCCTTTATTTTTATCATATCATTCAGTGGCAACACCATCCAGCGTTTCAATAAGCGTGCACCCATCGGCGATACCGTATTGTCCAATACTTTCAGCAAGGTATTGTTGCTGTCAGTGCCGCCAAACAATTCCAAATTACGGATGGTAAACCGGTCCATCCATAAATGCTCTTCCCTGTCTATTCTTTGTATGGAAGTGATATGGCCCAGGTTGGGATGCTCGGTGTCTTTTAAATAATGCAGGATGGCGCCAGCGGCTATAATGCCTTCACGCAAACCGTCTATGCCAAAGCCTTTCAGGCTGTGCGTGCCAAAATGTTTCAGCAGGCTTTCGGTAGCATAAGCCTCCGTAAAGATCCATTCGTCTAATGCGTAGGTAAAAAATTTGGTACCAAAATATTCTTTGAAACGTTTTTGCTGGTTGCGTTGAAAAACAACTTCGGCGGGTTTTAAACTCTGTAGTAATTTATCGGCATATTCCCTGTCTCCTTCAGCGATAAAAAATTCGCCGGTACTGATATCCAAAAACGCGATACCGAACAGGTAACCTTTGGATTTATCTTCCTCAAAATGCAGGGCTGCTAAAAAATTATTGCTGTTATGTTCCAGCAATTTATCACTTGTAGCCACACCGGGCGTAACCAGTTCGGTAACACCTCTCTTTACGATTCCTTTGGCCAGTTTGGGGTCTTCCAACTGATCGCATATTGCAACGCGGTAACCAGCCTTTACCAATTTGTGCAAATAGGTATCTAAAGCGTGGTGCGGAAAGCCAGCGAGTTGGGATGAATTGGCATCGCCATTATTTCTTTTGGTAAGGGTAATGCCCAGCACACCGGAAGCCTTCACGGCATCCTGTCCAAATGTTTCATAAAAATCGCCTACCCTAAAAAGCAATATAGCATCAGGATA
The DNA here is from genome assembly GCA_036169975.1 of Ferruginibacter sp. GTDB lineage: Bacteria > Bacteroidota > Bacteroidia > Chitinophagales > Chitinophagaceae > Ferruginibacter. Next base: position 2,183 of record JAVHOI010000278.1, read on the forward strand.
CCGTGCCTTGATGGCATTGTGTTGCTGCATTAAAGGGGTATCGCCTGTTGATTTGGCCATAATTCTAAATATGAAAATGCGATAATTTGAAAATGTGAAAATGAAGAAAACATCGTGTATTTATTTTCAAATTTTCACAATGGCTAATTTGTTGATTTATGTGGGCAAAAATAAGACCTTTATTATGGTTTAGGATGCGATTGTGAAAGTTGTGAATTACTTTTGCGGCAAAATAAGGGCAGGATAAATATGAGAAAGCTGAGCATGGATGAATTGAACAGAAAGTCGGTGGAGGAGTTTAAGCAATCAGCGAAGAAACCCATCATTGTGGTACTGGAGAATATCAGAAGCGCCTATAACGTAGGCAGTGTTTTCAGAACGGCGGATGCGTTTTTATTGGAAGCCATTTATATTTGCGGCTACACCTGCAAACCGCCACATAAGGAAATAAAGAAGACCGCATTGGGGGCGGAGGATAGCGTAGCCTGGAAACATTTTGAGAACACGGATGTTGCGATACAAGCATTACACGAATTGGGTTACGGGATTTTTGCCGTAGAGCAGGCCGTAGGCAGTACCCCGTTAAATGAATTCAATTATTTGCCGGATGAAAAAATAGCGGTGATTTTTGGAAATGAAGTAACCGGGGTGGAGCAGGCTACGATTCAGCAGTGCAGCGGTTGTATAGAGATACCCCAATTTGGGATGAAACATTCTTTAAACATTGCAACCGCGGCAGGAGTTGTATTGTGGGAGCTGGTGAGGGAAAGAAAAGCTGCCTCCGGCCATAAAGGGGAGGCCGCAACGAACTGAATGGTTATTAGGCAAGATTCGGGGCAGGCGTTCAGTAATTTTCAGGATTGAGCATTTACAACTGATGTATGAGTAATATAAAGAAGTATTTAAGTTTAGTAAAATTTAGCCACACTATTTTTGCAATGCCGTTTGCAGTTATAGGATTTTTCCTGGGAATATTTAATTCTTCTTTTTCTCTAAAACCAGGCTGGCATACAACCATATTTGCCGCAGGGGCTTTTAGTGTATTGCTGAAATTGTTTATTCTTGTAATCCTTTGTATGGTCTTCGCCCGCAGCGCAGCCATGGCATTCAACCGGTATCTGGATAGCCATTTCGATGCACAGAATCCCCGTACTGCAATAAGAGAAATCCCTTCAGGTATTATTTCAAAAGAAAGCGCCTTACGTTTTGTAATTATCAACTGCCTGTTATTTACAGTTACCACTTTTTTTATTAACCGGATTTGTTTTTATTTATCGCCTGTAGCCTTATTCGTTGTTTTATTTTATAGCTATACCAAACGTTTTACATCGCTTTGCCATCTGGTGTTGGGTGTCGGGTTAAGCCTTGCGCCAATCGGCGCTTTCCTGGCTGTTACAGGAAAGTTTGATGTTTTGCCTTTACTTTTTTCTTTCTCGGTTTTATTTTGGGTAAGCGGTTTCGATATTATCTACGCAATGCAGGATGAAGCCTTCGACAAATCGCAAAACCTGCATTCCATTCCCGTAGCAATGGGAAAATCAAAAGCATTATTGGTATCGGGGATATTGCATTGGCTGTCTGCAGCCAGTGTTGTAACAGCCGGTTTTTATGGCCAATTTGGTTGGTTGTATTGGATTGGGACAACCGTGTTTATTGGCATGCTTATTTACCAGCATTCCATCGTAAAACCCACCGACCTAAGCAAAGTAAATATCGCATTCATGACTGCCAATGGTATCGCATCAGTGGTGTTCGCCGTATTTGTATTGCTGGATATTTTTTTAAATAATAATTGATAATGGGATAATTGATAATGTTTCCAATGAATAGTTTGCTCATTTATCAAATACCTTTATGAATCGAATAATTATCAATTATCAATTATCAATTATCAATGGCCAGGATATTAGCAATTGACTACGGAGGAAAAAGAACAGGACTTGCAGTAACTGACCCTTTGCAGATCATCGCGACAGGATTAGCTACCATTGATTCGAAGGAATTGATTCCTTACCTGAAAAAATATTTCGCTGGAGAGCAGGTGGAACTAATTGTTATTGGGCTTCCCGTAAATTGGGACGAAAGCGATACGCATGGCACCCCGTTGGTAAAAGCCGCCATCAAAAAAATACAAAAAGAATTTCCGCAAATACCGTTGAAACCGGTGGATGAACGCTACACTTCCAAAATGGCCAAAAATGCCATGCTGCAAATGGGGATGAAGAAAAAAGACCGCCGCATCAAAGGCAATGTGGATATAATTGCCGCCACCATTATTTTACAGGAGTATCTGCAAAGCATTCAGTAGGAAATTTGTAAATTTGCGGTTCAGCAAAATAGAGCAGGCGGAAAATTTTTTAATTACCGCTATTGCTTTATTCCATTAAATAAATAAAAAGCTAATAAAAGTTTTCCAAATAGTATTTATGATTTTACCAATAGTAGCCTACGGTTCACCCGTTTTAAGAAAAATATGTAAGGATATTACCCCCGTTTACCCGGGATTGGAAAAGCTTATTGATGATATGTGGCAGACCATGTACAACAGCAATGGAGTTGGATTGGCAGCGCCGCAGGTGAATAGGGAAATCCGACTTTTTATAGTTGACAGCACCCAGATATTTGAAAACCTTGAGGACGATGAGCAAGACCTGTATCCGGATGGCCCTGGTTTTAAAGGCACATTTATCAATGCGCATATCGCCAATACGGAAGGCGGGGAATGGTTGTATAATGAAGGCTGCCTCAGCATTCCAAAAATCAGGGAAGATGTATCCCGTTTCGAACAGGTTACCCTCAATTTTGTAGATGAAAATTTTCAACCCCATACCAAAACATTTAATGGAATTACTGCCAGGGTAATATTGCACGAGTACGATCATATAGAAGGTAAATTATTTATAGATTATATAAAACCTTTAAAACGGACTTTATTAAAAAGAAAATTGTCGGATATTACCAAAGGAAAAGTAAAAGTAGATTACCGGATGGTTTTTCCTAAATAAGATTCCGGCCAACTAATTAGTGGCTATCCTGTTAATCGCTGATGCAAATTGAAAAGCTACACAGTCAACATTCTTTAAAATTATTGAAATAATTTTCACGCATGATTAAAGCGGTTGTACATTTTTGCATTTTTATTATTATCACCGTCAATTTATTTTCACAAAGTAATACCGATACAATAAATGCTTCGCCAAATAGCAGGGATACTTCCATCACCGTAGGGAAAAAAATAATTACGCTCAGCGAAGTAGTATTAAATAATAAACTGAATGTGCCGGGTTTTATCAATCGTATTAAAAGCGACTCTACTTTTTACAAAGCCTTCCTGAACCTGCACCTGCTGGGCTATTCTGCAATCAATGATATAAGGATGCTTCGGAAAGACGGGACTTCCCAGGCTACCTGTTTTAGCAAAACAAAACAAATGGTTGAAAATAATTGCAGGCGGATGGAAACACTGGAACAGCGGACCACCGGCGATTATTTTGATGATGACCATCAATACAATTACTATACCGCCAGGATGTACGCCTCTCTTTTTTTTACTTTGGGCAGTGTATGTGGTGAGAATAATATTGTTGCCGGCAGCGAATTTAGCCTTGATGGAAAAAGCGGTATTGAAAAACACAAAGAGCAATTGAAGATGTTGTTTTTTAATCCTGGCAAAAAGATTAAAGGGCTTCCATTCATGTCCGGTAAAACCGCTATTTATGATGACGACATGGCTGATGTATATGATATGAGTATTGATATGGACGATTATAATAAAACCAGTTGTTACATTTTTACACAAAAAGTAAAACCCGGTATGGAAGGCAGGTCAGTGGTAGATGAAATGACCACCTGGTTCAATGATAAGACCTTTGAAGTGGTGGCAAGAAATTACTCCCTGAGTTACGATGCGGGGGTATATGATTTTAAAGTACGGATGGAAGTGCAGATGACTCATTTTGGCAAGTACCTGGTGCCCTCACTGATAAAGTATAATGGCAACTGGAAAGCCATATTTAAAAAGCGGGAGAGAGGTGTTTTTACAGCTACATTGTTCGATTTTAAACTATAACCTTAATCAATCCCTTCAAATAATTTTCATCTGCTCCGGCTCCCAAACCCGGTGTATCCGGCACTGTTACTACCCCTTTACTGTTGTAGGTAATGCCGCCGGTTACAGGGTCTTCCACAAACATTAGTGGTGTATCAAAGTCGTAATAAATAATCGTATCGCTTGCAAGCGCCAGGTGCGCCGCTGCGGTAAATGCCAACCTTGACTCTAAAAATCCGCCCAACTGTATTTTGATTCCTTCGGCTGCAGCCAGTTGAATAATCTTCAGCGCCTTGAAAATTCCGGATGATTTACCCAGCTTTACATTAAAATAATCGCAGGCATGCCAGGCAATCAACCGCTTCGCATCATGATGGTCGCAGCAGGATTCATCCGCCATTATTTTTATCGGGCTTTGCTTTTTTATTCCTGCAAGCTCCAAATAGTTCCAGCGTGGAATGGGTTCTTCGCAATGCTGGATATTGTATGGCGCCAGCTCATTCAGTATGTTGATGGCAGCAGGTACGTCCCAACCCTGGTTAGCGTCTATGCGTAATGGTATTTCCATGCCCACGGCTTCCCTTATCATCCGGATCCGCTCCACATCTTTTTCCTGTTGCCCCAATTTTACCTTTATTACCTGGAAACCATTTGCCTTTATTTTTAACGCATCATCCGCCATTTTTTTCGGATCATCAATACTTACCGTATAATCGGTAATGATTTCTTTGGTTTTACAGCCTCCCAGAAAAGCATACAATGGAAGCCCGGCTTGCTGGGCGGCAATATCGTACAAGGCGATGTCAAAGGCGCTTTTGATGCTGCTGTTGGCATAGATTACACTATCCATTAAAGCGCTACATGCTTCAATATCCAGCGGATTTTTCCCTTTTAATATCCGGGCTAAATATTGGGCCACCACAAAACAGGTTTCCATGCTCTCTCCGTTAATCGTCATGAAAGGGCTGCATTCCCCAAAACCGGTTAGTCCTTTATTGGTGTTTATTTTTACGATCACATTTTCCGCATGGGTCAATATTCCCAAAGAAATTTTAAAAGGCTCTTTAAGACGGATTGGGGATTTATATATTTCGATTGATTCGATTGATAACATATATTGAATTCATTTTTTGGTTTTGGTTTCATTTACTTAAGAAGCACTTTTGAACTTTTCGGTTTATTACTTTTATTTTGTTGATGTAATTGGTATTCTGAAATTTTACAACGTAAGAAAACTATACTGAATTTGTTCCGGGAGTATCAGAAGTCAATATGGACAAAGAAGCATGGCGCTTCAATTTTCCAGTGAACTTTCTTTTCATGATTTCCTGCACGGGAATATTTTCCAGCTTGCTTTCAAGCCAGGAAATAATATCAAGATAGCTAAATGCCCTTGTTTCAAAACGGTTGTTTTGCAGCGCTTTTAATTTTACCAATAATTTTTCAAGTTCAGGTTTAATATCCCTCACGGATACATGAAAGGATGTACGGATGAATTTGAAAATTTCCTCTTCCACTACACTAAGGTTATGCATCTTTGCCATAAAGCGATATACCGATTTTATCAGATGATCCAGGATATCTTCGTTACCCAGTTCATAATGCGCAATCAGGTGCAGCAGCCGGCTATAGCATTGCAGGTCTGTTCGCAGATCCACCCTCCAGTTAATGATTTTATTCAGATAGTCAACTGATTTTTCGTAGTTGCCACTGCCAAAATACAGGCAGGCGATTTTATAATAAAAAACCAATATCCTGTGCCTGTCGAGGTATATTTCGTATTCTTTTATTTTTTCTTCAATAGCCGGAATCAGCGCAAGCCCTTCTGTAAAACTACCTTCCAAAAAATGTTTATTAAAAAGCGAAATCGTGCCATATACAAAACACTGGATACGGTTATTTACATTGTTTTTAACCAGGCCGCTTATGCAAAACTGATGGAATTTCTCTAAGGTTTCAATTAATTTTTTGTGATTGCCCAGATCAAAATGCGACCCCATCAGGTTGTGCATCCCTTTAATATAATGGGCTGTTTCTATTTCAAGCATAAAGGGTTCTTCCTCAAAGAGGTCCACCCATTTTTGCGTGTACCGGTAGTATTGCAAAAAATCCTGTCGGATAAAAGCGTTCCAGCAATAGCTTTGATACAGGTAAAGGCGCTGGTAAAAACTTTTGCATGCGGAAGTTTTATTTCCCAGCCTGCTGGTAAAGAATTGTTGCACGGCGATACTCTCTTCTTCATTCCTGCTATGGCCGTTTTTAATATACCAGCTATACAATTGCAGGGATAAATTGGAAAGCTGCGATACCAATGCAAGGCTGTCACTTACCTTATCCGCTTCCATACTTAACTGATCTGCCCTGTCCTGCATGCTTCGGGTAATGTAAAGCGCCTCTATTTTTTTTTCAAAAAACAATACCTGCTGCAGGTAAGTAAGCTGGTTATGCGATTTTGCCTGTTCCTTCAACCTGTCCAATACTTTCAGGCTTTGGTGATACAAACCTTTGTTGTACAATATGCGGGCATAGTCCATTTGCTCATGTAACGCTATGTCAATACTTTCATCATTTATGAGTCGCAGGCTGCTGAGGATTTGTTTATATAAATGCGCCTTCAGGTTACTTAGTTGCTGCTTTTTTATGCCCTCATTTTTTTTTAGTAAAATGGTTTCGTCGTAATTATCCATCTTATCAAGCGCATCAAACAGTTGCACGCTTTTCAGTTCTTCCGAAGAGGAGTTACGGGTGGCATATAACTTGAAATTGCGCTTTTCACTTTTTTCAAGCGACTTTATAAGTTGAAATAACGGGTCTGTACTCCTGTTGGGCATCGTAATTTGATTTCTTTATATTCCTTGCTGGTGGTAGGTTTTAGCCAAAAAAAAAGGTTTTATATAACGTAATAATAGTAACAATATGATAATGTAATGCTGTTTCATGGTGTTATATTCGTAACTTATGGTCAATCGAAGAACAAAAAGAAAGGCTGTACAAAATTAGTTAACCTGTTTTATCCAAATAAATATATACTTTTTATATGTCAGCTAACAAGATACACATTTTTGACACTACTCTCCGCGATGGAGAGCAGGTTCCCGGCTGTAAGCTCAATACCAATGAAAAGGTAGAACTGGCATTGAGGCTGGAAGAATTAGGTGTTGATATTATTGAAGCTGGTTTTCCCATGTCTTCACCCGGCGATTTTATTTCGGTAAACGAAATTTCAAAAATCATCACCAATGCCAGCGTTTGCGGGTTGTCGAGGGCAGTGAAAAAGGATATTGAAGTTGCTGCCGAAGCATTAAAGTATGCTAAACGGCCGAGGATACACACCGGCATTGGTACGTCCGATCTGCATATCAAAGCAAAATTCAATTCTACAAGGGAGGACATTTTGATACGGGCCGTACAATGTGTAAAATGGGCGAAGAATTTTGTGGATGATGTAGAGTTTTATGCGGAAGATGCCGGACGTACCGAAAACGAATACCTGGCAAGGGTGGTAGAGGCCGTAATAAATGCGGGTGCCACGGTAGTAAATATCCCCGATACCACAGGCTATTGCCTTCCACACCAATATGGCGCTAAAATCGCTTACCTCGCAAATAATGTCCCCAATATTGATAAGGCGATTTTATCCTGTCATTGTCATAATGATCTTGGATTAGCGACTGCTAATTCTATTGCCGGTGTTATCAACGGCGCCAGGCAAATAGAATGTACCATTAACGGGCTTGGAGAAAGAGCAGGTAATACTTCGCTGGAAGAAGTGGTAATGATCATCAGGCAGCATAAAGAACTTGATTTTTATACCGGTGTGAATGCAAAACTTTTAAACCCGATCAGCCAGTTGGTTGCCGAAACCATGCGCATGCCTGTACAATGCAATAAGGCCATTGTAGGAAGCAATGCCTTCTCGCATTCATCGGGTATTCACCAGGATGGATTTTTAAAAGACGCATTGACTTATGAAATAATTAATCCGGTTGAAGTGGGTGCGGAGGCTTCAAAGATCGTACTAACGGCAAGGAGTGGAAGAAGTGCGCTGGCGCATCGTTTTCATAAGCTGGGTTACAGTTTCGACAGGAATGATATTGATTCATTGTACCAGGAATTTTTACTTATAGCGGATAATAAAAAAGAAATAGTGGAAGATGACCTGAATGCTTTGGCAAAGGCGTATAACAAAGTAGTGGCTGTGTAAAGGGTTGAAGGTTTATGGTTTAGGGTTTAAGGTTTAGGGTTTAGCATTTGGTGATGCACATTTACTACTTTCAGGTTCTTTTCTCAGATCAAATAAATTGAAAAAAGAAAACAGAAATTAGGTAACCCAAAACAAAAAATCCAAAACAGAAAACAGAAAAACAGAAAACAATAATCAATCGTTCCAATGAAAGCAACTAAAATAAAAGACATTAAATGATAAAAAATATCGCGGTAATTTTTGGGGATGGCATCGGGCCTGAAGTAACGCAGCAATCTGTTAAGGTATTGGATACTGTGGCTGAAAAATTTG
>JAVHOI010000279.1:0-1428 GCA_036169975.1 Ferruginibacter sp.
ATAGCTGTCCGGTTTTATAAAAATTTTGTTGATACTTTTATTGAAACCATAAAGTTATTATCATTAAGTGATGCGTCATTTGATAAAAGGTGTACCGGCGATTTCAGTAAAATAAATGCCTTTGCCGCAAGCGGAAAAAATATTCAATTTATGGGTGGGCACCAGTTTAACTGGGAGTTTGCCAATCTATTAATTAGCTGGCATATAAAAATACCTTTTATTGGCGTAGTGGCCAACGTGGAAAACAAAATATTCAATCGTATTTATTTTAAATTCCGGGCCAGGTATGGTACCATTTTAATCCCCAATTCTTCCTTTCAACGTCAAATGGTTGAACTGATGAAAAAGCAATATTCCATTTACCTTTTAGCCGATCAAAATACACCTCCCGAAAAAGCGTATTGGTTAAATTTTTTTGGAAAACCGGTGCCGTTTATTATGGGGCCTCATAGGGCGGCAGTGAAGCAAAAGACGGTACTTATTTATTTCAATTTTAAAATTATCAAGCGTGGCTTTTACCATTTTGAAGTGTGCGAAATAATTGAAAATCCGGAAACATACACACCTGAACAACTGGCGCTGAAATACAGGGATTTCCTTGAAGGAATAATACGCCAACAACCGGAAAATTATTTATGGAGCCATAGAAGATGGAAGCATGTTTATGATGATACTTACAAGGAACAATGGATTGACAGGTAATTTTATTTTCAGTTTAGTACACCTGGTTCCCTGGCTGTTTTTATGGATTTTTCTTCTTTAATTTTTTGCCATCCTCCCATTATATTTCGGAGATGATGCAGGCCATGACTTTTCATCAACGAGCAGGCTATTACACTTCTATAGCCACTTTCGCAATGAACATATAAATTTTGATTTTCTTCAAAGCCTGCGATTAATGCCAGGTCAGTCATTTCATTTAAAGGGATATTTATGGCGGCTTTTACATGGCCTTCGGCAAATTCAGTTTCTCTTCTTACATCTACCACCAGCAAATTAGGATCGTGTGGAATGTCCATCGCCAGTTCATCCGCTTCAATATCAATGATCATATCAATTTTTTCACCGGCTTTTTTCCATGCTTCAAAACCGCCTTTCAGGAACCCTTCCATTTTACTAAAACCAACCCTTGCCAAACGTAATATTGTTTCTTCTTCCTTTCCCGGTTCGGTTATAAAATACATTGGTTTGGTAAAGGATAACAAGCTGCAAGCCCATTCCGCAAAACGCCCTTCCAGTCCTATAAATATACTACCCGGAACAAATCCCTGCGTAAAAATATCAGCATGCCTTGTATCCAAAACCGTAACATCTTCTTTCATTTTATTTTTAAATGCGGTAATGCTTAATGAGGCAAGCCCTTTAGCTTTTATCAATTCAAGGCTGTCGAAACCATTCCTGTTAATTTGCGCATTGATTGAAAAATAT
>JAVHOI010000279.1:1528-10646 GCA_036169975.1 Ferruginibacter sp.
CAATTCAAGGCTGTCGAAACCATTCCTGTTAATTTGCGCATTGATTGAAAAATATTCAGGGGTATCTTCCAATCCTACTGTAACAGCTTTTATGAATGCTTCTTTGGTTTGAGGCTGGAGTGCGTAGTTGTTTCGCTTTTCTTCTCCGATTGTACTAAAAGTATCAGGCTTCATTTTTTTGCCACAACTGTTACCTGCACCTTGAGTGGGATATACAAGAATGTCATCCGGCAATGGAAGTATTTTTTGTTGCAGGGTATCGTACATAATTCCTGCAAGCTCTTTCATATCCCTGTTTCCACTACTTAAATTAGAACGGCCAACATCACCTGCCAACAATGTATCTCCCGTAAATATAGCGTGGGCTTTATCGTGTTCATCCTTTATTAAATAACAACTGCTTTCAATGGTATGGCCGGGTGTATGCAACACCTGCAAAGTGATTTTTCCCAACCTGAAAATTTCCCCATCTTTTGCAATGTGGGCCTTAAAATTCGTTTTGGTTTCCGGGCCGAAAATAATTGGGGCTCCTGTTTTATTGCTCAGATCCAGATGGCTGCCCACAAAATCCGCATGTAAATGTGTTTCAAAAATATATTTTATTTCAGCATTTCTATTACGGGCAAGAAGGATATATTCTTCGATGTCCCTTAATGGGTCTATCACCGCTGCCTCTCCTTCGCTTTCTATGTAATAAGCAGCTTCACTCAGGCAATCGGTATTTAATCGTGTTATGTACATGTGGCATTAATTTTTATGACGGCAAAGGTAAAAAACAAAAAGCGGATGTTGTAACAACATCCGCTTCATTACTATGATTTTAATTCTTTAAGCAACTAACTCATTCACGAAAGTGTTGAGTTCATCAATTCTTTTATGATTAATAATGTAGAAAATAAACTTGCCATCACGCTGAGTGGTAACAATACCCGCCTTGCGTAAAATGGCCAGGTGCTGCGAAGCCACTGACTGTTCCAGCTTTAGTCTTACATAAATTTCTGTAACGGTAATTTTCTTTTCTTCGTCAATCAGTTTTAATAACTGCTGGCGCAATTTGTGATTAAGCGCCCTGAGAATTAAGGCCGCTTTTTTTACATTGTAGTAATCAATTTTGATTGTGCTCATCTTGGTAGAGTGTTGCAAACTTACATCTTGCCCTTTAGTGGCGGTGTCATTTGTCATAGATATTTAATTTTATTTGTGCAAAACAAAGATACAAATGAATTTATATACATTAAAATTCTAATCGAATTATTTTCAGATAAAAATATAGAGTATGCGTGGATTTAGTTTTTTGCAGGCCCTCCAAAAAATTCTTTTAAATAGAATGGTTCACTATAAGCGAGGTTGGTAAAATCATTATCTTGATATTTCTCGTAGGTTAATTTACTCATTGCCAACGGATTGCTTAAGACGGGAATGAATAAAGCATTTTCGTGACTGCATAACAGGTTCCACTTTTTTGAGCCGTTTCCAAAAAACAGGATTTGATTTTTTAACAGGTTGTTGGCAAAAGAATTTTCATCCAATATCAGGGCACAAGGCTCAAGAACAGGCCGAAGGTGTTGATCGTATAAAGCTGTGAACACTTCCATCCGCCTTGCATCTATCATTGGGCAAAACAGTGGTGAAGTGACAAAGGTGCCATTGGAAGTTTGCAAAATAGCCGCAAATGCTACTATTTCCAATGTGCCAATCGTGATCAAAGGTTTGTTTAATGCATAACATAAACCCTTTGCGCTTGCCATTCCTACACGCAACCCGGTATAAGATCCCGGGCCGGCTGAAACAGCAATGGCATCAAGTTCATTTATTGAAATGCCTTTTTTTTTCAGCAACGCCTGTATGGCAGGCTGCAAAAATCCTCCATGGTCTTTTTGTTCCGTATTAGAAACCGCATCTACAATTACCCCATCATTTGCAATGTTGATGTATGCCGTTTCAATCGCCGTATCAATGTTTAATATTAAACTCATCTTGTTGCTGCCGCTTTTAATAATGTTGCCGGCAAATATCTTTTATCCTGTAAACTTAGTTTCCGTAAAAGTGAAAAAATTTTATCCGCGCCAATTAAAGCCGCCCATTCAAAAGGGCCATAAGGGTAGCTGGTGCCCAACTTCATGGCAATATCAATTTCCTCTTTTGTACTTATTTTGTCTTCGAGCGCAAAATAAGCTTCATTTATAATCATGGCAATTACCCTTGCGGAAACGAAGCCAGGTTCATCAGGTAAATGGATTATTTTTTTCCCTAACCCTGCGAATACTTTTTGAACGGCTTCATTAATGAACCCCGATACTTCCCAGGTGTTTCCCCATAAAAAACCACTCCATCCATTGATGCGGAATACATTAACGGGAGCATTCATTTCCTTTAAAGTAATAACAACGGAATTAATTATAACAGGTTTGTTTGTTATTTCAAATTCAAATTTCATTTCATCCTTTAATAGCAGGTATGCCTCCACATCCTCAGAAATATTTTCAAACGAATCCAGCCTGATAAAATTAACATTGCTTGTTCTGGTATTAATTTCTTTCCATTGATCATCATTTGCAAGAACACCAATTCTCATCTGATTTTTTTTTGCAAAAATAGGTGGTTGATAAAAGATATATTTGCTTTTAATTAAAGAAAAGAATTACAATGAGCAAGCAAATCATCCAAACGGTTAACGCCCCGGCTCCGATAGGGCCTTACAACCAGGCAATACAAGCAGGCAATTTATTATTTGTTTCCGGTCAGGTGGCTTTAAAACCCGGCACCAATGACTTTGCCAATACCGATATTATTGAAGAAACACACCAGGTAATGCAAAACCTGAAATCAATATTAGCGGAAGCAGGTATGAATTTCAGCAATGTGGTTAAAGCAACTATTTTTTTAAGTGATATGGATTTATTTGGAGAGGTGAATGTTATTTATGGCAAATATTTCGATGGCGATTTTCCGGCCCGTGAAACAGTAGCGGTAAAAGGGTTGCCTAAAAATGCGAATGTGGAGATAAGCGTTATAGCCGCATTGTAATTATTGCAACTCAGGCAAATAGTTAACCATACATTGTATTTTTGGCCTTTCATCTTTTGGTACCAATACTATAATATTTGTTTTGAGTGTTTCTCCATTTCTAAAAATATAGCCTGCTTTAACGGAAGAATAAGTTTCTTTGCCGTTTACGGTTTGTTTTACGTCCACATAAAAAGTATTAACTTTAATAGTAGCGCTCTTTGCGGTCAATCGTTTTCCATTGGCATTATTACAGGTAAAAGTGGAGAATAAATTGGGATCATCGTTAGAAAGGGATTTTTGGCGGTCTGCGTATAATTTAGTGCATCCGCTTTTGTTTGAAATATATAAGGTTATTTCAAAACGATTGTACTCCGCGGATTTCACATTTTTTACCTGTTCGTTTTTAATTAAATAGCCATATTCAAAACCGTTTTGAACCACCGCGTTTTTTTCTTCAATATCAAAAAGCTGGGCTTGTGATATAAAGGATGACCCGATAATAAGTATTGCTAAAAAAGAAGTTTTATTAAACATGAGAAAGGCATTTAAATTTGATGAAACAAGATAAGATTTAAATTGATTTAAAATATGGGCAACCAAAAACCATTGGTTATTATTACAGCTAAAGTGCATGATATTTTGATCTCCACATTGCAACAAAAGGGCTTTGAAGTGATTTACCAACCGAAGGCCACTTACGGGGAATTAGCCGGTATGATCCACAATGCCCATGGGCTGATAGTGACGACAAGATTAAAAATCGATAAACCGATAATTGATAAAGCTATCGGTTTAAAATGGATTGGCCGCCTTGGGAGTGGTATGGAATTGATAGATGTTGCGTATGCCAATAGTAAAGGTATCCGTTGCGAAAGCAGCCCCGAAGGAAACAGGAATGCGGTGGGTGAGCATACCCTTGGATTGGCGCTGAATTTATTAAATAATATAAGTTACAGTTTTGAAGAAGTAAGACAGGGAAATTGGAACAGGGATGCCAACCGGGGCACAGAGCTTAGCGGAAAAACCGTTGGAATTATTGGTTTTGGAAACACAGGCAGTGCCTTCGCTAAATTACTTTCCTCTTTTGATGTAACAGTGTTGGCTTACGACAAATACAAATTCGGTTTTGCGAATGGATATATCAGGGAAGCAGGTTTTGAACAGGTATGCCGCTATGCCGATGTAATAAGTTTTCATGTGCCTTTAACGGAAGAAACAAGGTATATGGCAAATGAGGCGTTTTTTAATAGGCTTGCCCGAAAGCCGGTTTTTATTAATGCCTGCAGGGGTGGCGTTACAAATACCGCCGCATTGATTAATGCGATCAGGCAGGATAAAATTGCGGGCGCCGGTTTGGATGTCCTTGAAAATGAAAAGCTAAATACATTGAGCCCATTGCAACAGGAGCAACTGAATTTTTTAACAGCGCATCCACGGGTGATCATCACGCCTCATATAGCCGGCTATAGCCATGAAGCGTTTTATAAAATGAGCATTGTAATCCTGAAAAAACTGGCTATTTAAATTTTTGATTATATTTGCAATACATACAACGCCTTAGGCACAATCCTAAGGCGTTGTATTTTTTTTCTCTTTACTATAAAAAGAAATGTTATGGGTGAAACGAATTATGTAAAAATAGAAACATTTGAACAGATGAAAGCCGAGCTTCACAAGATGAAAAGCATTGATCGCCCGGCTGCAAGCAAGGCTATCGGGGAAGCCCGTGAAAAAGGTGACTTAAAAGAAAATGCTGAATATGATGCGGCTAAGGAAGCGCAGGGTATGCTGGAAGCAAAGATTAAATACCTGGAAGGCGTAATTGCGACTGCACGTATTTTGGACGAAAACAATATTGATACCTCTAAAGTATCTATCCTGACCAGGGTAACGGTAACCAATATTGGAACAAAAAAGAAGTCAACTTACCAGATCGTTTCTGAAAAAGAAGCCGATCTTAAACTCGGCAAAATTTCTGTTACCTCGCCTATTGGCAAAGGGCTGTTGGGAAAAGTAATTGGCGAAATTACCGAAGTGCAGGCGCCTGCCGGTATGCTGAAGTTTAAGGTTGAAAATATTACTTTATAATTTCTGTCCTAAAAAGTTTTAACCCATCCGCTGGTTAGCGGATGGGTTTTTTGTTTCGTATCTTTAAACCAAAATTTTACAGCATGACCATCTTTTCAAAAATAATCGCCGGCCAGATCCCCTGCTACAAAATCAGCGAGAATGATATGTTTTTTGCCTTCCTGGATATTTTTCCGATGGTAAAGGGGCATGTGTTGGTAGTACCAAAAATAGAGACAGATCATTTTTTTGACCTGCCGGATAAATATTTAGCAGAAATGTTGTTGTTTGCAAAACCCATAGCTCATGCCATTGAACGATCCTTTGATTGCAACCGCTGTGGCATTACCGTTATGGGGATGGAAGTGCCGCATGCCCACTTACACCTGGTGCCCATTAATTCGGCCAATGATGTAAATTTTACCAATGGTAAATTAAAGTTGTCTGCTGATGAATTAAAGGAAATTCAGCAGAAGATTGTGGAGGCGATTAAATAAAAGTGAAGAAAATTATTTAATTAATTCTAAAAATAATACTCAAGATTTTCCTTTTCACTTTGACAAACGGAGGTATTCACTTTTTCAATCTTGCCGGGTTCTTTTTTAAAAAATCATCCCAGCCATTTACTTTACTACCGGATGAAGCAAGTACGGAGTTTTCCTGAAAATAATGGCAAACCGCCACCGCCAGTGCATCTGACGCATCAAAGAATTTTGGATCGTCATTGAATTTTAGCAGGCGTTGCAGCATTTTTAATACCTGTTCCTTACTCGCATTACCATTGCCTGTAACGGATTGCTTTACTTTTTTGGGGGAGTATTCCGTTACATCCAACCCATGCCTCATGGCCGCCGCAATGGCTACTCCCTGTGCCCGGCCAAGCTTTAGCATACTTTGTACATTCTTACCAAAAAAAGGCGCTTCAATGGCAAATACATCCGGTTTATATTTTATGATCAGCCCGCTTACCGTATTGTAAATGAGCTGTAGTTTTCTATAAGGGTCTTCTACTTTCCCTGGTTTTAATACATCCATTTCCAGCAACTTAACCGTGCTTCCGGATATTGCTATCAGGCCATATCCCATTACAACGGTGCCGGGGTCAATACCTAATATTATTTTTGATTTCTTTTGCAATGGCGTACTTGTTAATTGATTGATGGATTAACCGCATTAAACTACTCATATATTTTAAACCCGCTTTGAAAGCAGTGTAACCATACCTTGTTAACTTTGCATGGCTTTTATTATCAAACCTGAAAAATAAAAAGTCCAATAGTTTTGTCTGAATGATTTAGATAAACAGGACAATGGATTGATGTATGTGGCAAAAGTAAGGAAACATGATATACTCTTTTTTCCTTTGGAAAATAAGGACAAAATAAATTCACCGGTTTGAATAAAAGACTTAAAATAATTATCAACTACTTTTTTGGCCCCACGTTATTCCTCATACTGTCGTGGAGTTTATACAGGCAAATAAGTAATCAGCCGGACCTGCCCCAAAGATGGGCGCAAATTGGTAGTGGCTGGAGAAACCCGAAATTTTGGCTGGTGGTATTATTAATGTTTGTAAACTGGGGGATTGAGTCGAGAAAATGGCAGATATTGGTCAGCCATGTTCAGCGGTTTTCATTTATGCGGGCGGTAAAATCCGTGATGTCAGGTTGTAGTGTTACCATGCTTACGCCCAATCGTATAGGAGAATATGGGGGCAGGATTTTGTATGTGAAAGAGGAGAACAGGATTAAAGCTATTTCACTAAGCCTCGTTGGAAGTATCAGCCAGTTGCTGGTTACCATGGTGATGGGTTGTATAGGATTGTTATATTTAAGGTATCTTTCACATACTAACAGTAACGCCCTGCCCGTTTTACCTGAATTTTGGGGAGATGTTTTAATATACCTGAGTATTGGTTTGACTTTTATACTCCTGTTATTCTATTTGCGTTTAGGCTGGTTAGTTAGAACCATGGAAAGATTGCCTTCTTTGCAAAAAGTCGTAAACCATATCAGGGTATTGGATGAATTCAACGACAAGCGCCTGGTGCAGATTTTATTATTATCCTTTGCCCGTTACCTGGTATTCGTTTTGCAATATGTGCTGTTGCTGCAGGTAATGCAAATAGAAATACCGGTATGGTTATGCTTTTGGCTAATGACGGCTTTTTATTTAGTAATGGCGGTAGCGCCATCCATTGGTTTTATTGAATTGCCGGTAAGGGTAAGTGCAAGCTGGATAATTTTTAAATTATATACCACCAACGAATTGGGGGTAGGAACGGCATCGTTGGGTATCTGGCTGATTAATCTTGTAGTACCTGCCATTGTTGGCAGTTTATTAATTCTAAGTATAAAAATCGTAAAAGTAAAATGAAAATGATTATTAAGGCAGGGATTTTATTGATAGCGCTTTCCGCATTTACCCAACAAGCGCAGGAACCAAAAGAGATTTTTTGTGGGATAAAGAATACAGCTTTTAAGGAAGGGGAATCAATTACGATGAAAGTATTTTATAATTCCCTGGGCATTTACATTGGCGCCGGCGAAGCTACCTTTTCCTCAGGCCTGGAAAGATTTAATGGAAAGGCTGTTTACCATTGTGTGGGCGAAGGAAAATCCTATTCATTTTTCGATAACTTTTTTAAAGTAAGGGACCGCTACGAAACTTATATTGATACTTCCAACATGTTGCCTTTAAAATTCATACGCAATGTGGATGAGGGCGGATACAAAATTTATAATAATGTAACGTTTAATCATAGTGCGGGCACTGCCGTTAGTACCAACGGTTTATTTAAAACCCCTAACTGCATACAGGATGTAATTAGTTCCATTTATTATGCCCGGAATATCAATTTTGATAATTACAAACCAGGCGACCGGATACCATTCGATATGTTTTTGGATGATGAAGTCTATCATTTGTACATCCGTTATATTGGTAAAGAAAATGTAAAAACCCGTTACGGAAAGTTCCGAGCCATAAAGTTTAAGCCATTATTAATTAAGGGTACGATATTTCAGGGTGGGGAAAAAATGACCGCATGGGTAAGCGATGACCCCAATCATTTAATACTTCGTGTGGAAAGCCCCATTGCTGTTGGCAGTATTAAGGTAGATATGGTTGGCTATAAAAACCTGCGCTATCCGTTAACTTCACTCATAAGCTTAAGGTAAGCCCCGGCTCCCAAAGCGGAGGTTTTCGAATAGTTTAAATTGAAAAATATTGCCACGGCTAAAGGCAGAAAGCCATTATATATTGGATTGATTGGAATAGATCTTTTTTAATTCAATTTAATCTTTCGCCGGAAGAAAATCAGGGATCAGTTCGCTTAATTTAAAAACCTCTTTTGAGCGGATGCCTTTTTCCGTTGATTGCAATGTGCAACATTCATTTACCGGATCGTGTTCAAAAAACAATACGCAATCATTTTGCAACGCCCACGACAGAAATGTTTTTTTTTCCTTTAAGGTGGTTAGCGGAAACATATCATAGGCCATCACATAAGGTAAAGGGATATGCGATACCGAGGGAAAAAGATCAGCCACAAATACAATTGTTTTTCCATTAAATTGAATTACCGGTAACATCATTTCATCCGTGTGTCCGTTGGCGAAAATGAAAGATAAGCCGGGTATTATAGCCGAAGGCTGAGTAATAACATTAGCCTCCATTCCGTCATCTGGCAATGCGGAAATATCAACCATTTTCAACTGCCCGCTTTCCTTAATAGGTAATATATTTTCCTTTAAAAAACTTGCCTTCTCCCGGTCATTTGGCTGTATGGCCCATTGCCAGTGCTTTTCATTGCTCCAGTAAGCGGCATATTTAAATGCAGGCATTAATTTATCGCCCACCCTGATGATGCTGCCACCACAATGATCGAAGTGAAGATGGGTTAATATTACATCCGTAATGTCATCTTTTGTAAAGCCATATTGCGCAAGGGATTTATCCAATGTATCTTCACCATGTAAATAATAATGGCCAAAAAATTTGGCATCCTGTTTCTCACCCATTCCATTATCTATCAAAATTA
>JAVHOI010000280.1:0-2120 GCA_036169975.1 Ferruginibacter sp.
TCAAATGTTGAATGGAGTCCCGATTAAAATACGGGATAGACTGTCGCCACTAATGCCCAATCAGGGCGTTGAAGCTGGTTTCACAAAAAAAATACTGCACATTTTTATCCTGCGTGGAATATAAATAATTAAACTTTCCTGTATGAACTGGCTTTTAATAATTCCCTTTGGCATTGCAGTCATCGCATTGATTGTTTTCCTTGTACGTCGAAATATAAAAGACGAAAAAGAATTTGAAGAACAACTCAAAAATGATTACCACAAAACAAAGGATGAGGAAGGTGATGCGGATATTGAAGAGGTAACGAAATAACCGGAAACATACCGCAAAAAAATGAATGCCGCATCATTTTTTCGGTAAGCATTATTATTGATTTTGCGCCTTATTCAACACTTCGGTAATTTTTAAAATTTGAAACCCTTATCTATTAATACATGTAAAATGCCTTTACAATTTTTACTTATTTATTTTCAGGTCTGTGCAACACCTGAGTTTGACTAAAACATTTCGAAAATCCCCCTTTTTAAAAGCTATCAATTGCCTCCGGCTTTAGCCGGAGGATCAGGATCAAATAAATTTTTCTCTTCGGCTTTAGCCGAACTATTTAAAATTGCAATTTGCATCTGTATCAATTATTGAATCAGAAGTTTACTTAAATCCATTTTTGGCTGAAGCCAAACTTCATTATTAATTTTTCTTATCCACTAACTAAAGCCCAATGTCATTTATTTAAGGATTTTTTTTGAATTGTCACGTCCGCCGGCTGGCGGACGTGGCAATTGATTCCCCTAATGTATTCACGTTTTTAGTGACTTTTCTTTCAGAGACTAAATAAATGACATTGGGCTGAAGCCAGTCGCAATTCACCTAAAGCCAGTGGCAATTCATTAGTGAATTAATAATCAGGGCATCCAGATAGAATTGTAAAAACTTACCGGGCTATTGCTTATTGAAAGCTGTTTTAAAAAGCTAAAAAGGGATTTGAAAGAATCTTTTTTTGAACTTTCAAATCCCCCGGATTTACACTAATAAAAAAAATTAAAGAGCGCTTTATATTTTACGGGGTTATTACAAACGTATTAACCCGTTAATACCTGATACCAAAATCAAATTGAATTTACCGGCATTTTAAAAAACCAAAGTCGCGATAGAATGCGGCCTGGCGGTAACTTCCGCGGCCTTGCCATTGATCCATAAATAATAAGGTGTAAAAGCGCTGCCCTGGTTCATTACTATTACAACCGTTTTCCCATCTTCATTTTGAAAAGCCGTGGTAAGCAACTGGCTGCGGCTGGCCGCACTGCTTACACGCTTAGCTCCCGGCTTAATAAATTTAGAAAAATGCCCGATATAATAATACGCATTTGTATAAATAAGCTGGCCGGTTTTTGTATCGCCGTGTACGGGAGCGAAACAGAAATTGCCTACATGGTTGGGTCCACCGGTTTCATCCAGCAAAATATTCCAGTCGGTAAAACCTACCATGCCATTGTTGAAATCATTTATCATCGAGCGCCCATATCTTTCACCCAATGCCCAATCCTGCAAACGGGTTGGCGTAAATTTTTCTCCGCAACCTTCCGTAAATAAAATATTTTTATCAGGATAGGCTTCGTGTACCCGTTTTACATTTTCATACATGGGCTGCCCGCCACTCCAGTCTTCGTACCAATGGAAACCTATGCCCCATGCGTATTTGGACGCCCCGGGGTCATCAAAATAAGTTTGGGCACGCTGATACATCAGGTCGCGGTTGTGGTCCCATACAATAATTTTTTTATCCTTCAATCCTTCCTTCTCCATTGTTGGTCCCAAATGATTTTTCAGGAAATCCCTTTCTTCTTCCGCTGTGTAAATACAACTCTCCCATCGTTGTTTGGCCATGGGTTCGTTCTGGATACTGATACCCCAAACTGGCATTTCCTCCTTTTCGTATTCCTTAATAAACTTTGTATAGTACAATGCCCAGGCGTTGTAAAACTCAGGTTTGAGTTTTCCCCCATGCAGCATGTCATTATTATCTTTCATCCAGGATGGCGGGCTCCATGGGCTTGCGAATAAATCCAATTTGCCACCGGCAGCCGCCATGGCAGCTTTAATAAAGGGAATCTTAAATCGC
>JAVHOI010000280.1:2220-10526 GCA_036169975.1 Ferruginibacter sp.
CAATTTGCCACCGGCAGCCGCCATGGCAGCTTTAATAAAGGGAATCTTAAATCGCTTGTCAGGCGCAATATCGAAAGTTTTCAAATCCTTATCTCCTTCGGCAACGTAGGTATAACTTGCCGTGCTGAAATCGCAACTGTTGATATTTGTTCTGGCCACTGTGTAGCCGATTCCATTTTCCTTATCAAAATAAGCCTTTAATAATTCCGCCTGTTTATCCTTAGGAAGTTTAGCGTAGGTTTCGGCGGAAGCGTCTGTAAGCGCCCCACCAATTCCAAAGAAAGACTGGTACTGTTTACCAGGATCAACAAAGACACAGATCTGTGTTTCCATTGGCTGCCCCATTTGCTTAAAGGCAACAGTGTCCGTAGCAGTAAGCCGAAGTGTACTGCTATCGGCGGTTGTATAAACGGTTACCATTTTGCCATCGGTTGAAAATGTTTTAGATGCCTTGCCCGAAGCGCCATCTTCATCCTGTGTGGATTTTTCAATACAGGATACAAGCATTACCAAAGTTGAAAAAAAAAGTAATTGTTTCATGTTTTAATTTTTTATTTATTTCGGATATTTTAATTGAATGAGGAGTGATGAAGGATGAATTATGAATTATGAGTAATGAATCAATTAAAAATTAATGAATGATTAATTCATTCCATTTTTGTTGTTGCCCAAAGTGTCATCTGTACAAGTGAGTCCCGATAGCCGGGATTAAAATAACATATCGAAGCTTAATTGAAAAACAAATGCCTGTCAACAAAAAAAGATATTTATAAACACAATATTCCCTCATCACTCACTACTCATTCCTCATTCTTCCTACCAAACATAAGTACCTACCGCACCTGCCGGCAATGTAGCCACCACCCATTTATTTTTAAAACGGATATTGAAAGTTTCATCAGCGATACCATCATTTTCTGCAATCAATACTTTTTTACCATCCGGTGTTTTAAAGGCTACATTTTGCAAAAAACCATAAGCGCTGCTGCTGATGCGAACCGAGCCGGAAGGTACGAATTTAGCGGCATGCGCAATAATGTAATAGCCAACATTTCGGGTAACAGCAGTGCCAATAGTGAGCGCCCCTTTACATTGCGTGCAACCGCCGGTGGTATGCGGGCCAAAGGCAGGGTCATTCGCCAGGTTCCATTCCAGCGCTACTTTGCTCCAGTTGCGCATGGAGCCGATAATCACATTTTTTACATGCCATTTCAGGTCACCATCAAAGGTACCGGCGGAACTCGTCCATTGTTCCGTAAAATATACATTCTTACCGGGGAAGGCATTATGCAATTGAGATAAAGCGCTTATATCCCCGGCGTATAAATGAAATGCGGAGCCATCCGTAAAAGCCCTTGCGGCAGCATCATTTAAAACAGTGAGCGGGTAATCCGGGCGGTCACAGTTATGGTCATACGCTATAATTTTTGTAGTAATGGCTGCCGCCTGAAATGCAGGGCCGAGATTATTTTTTATGAAATCACGCTCCTGTTCCGCAAGCATCAACATGCTGGGATTGTTGCCCGGGTGCAAAGGTTCATTTTGAGGCGTAATGGCATCAATGGTAATTCCTTCCGCTTTCATTTGGTGAATATATTTTACAAAATACCTTGCATACACATCGTAATACTGAGCCTGCAAACTACCACCCTTGCTGCTGCCATTATCCTTCATCCATACGGGTGGGCTCCATGGCGATGCCAGAATTTTAATATATGGATTAATCGCGGTGATTTCTTTCAGCAATGGAATCAAATCCGTTTTATCGGGGTTAAGGCTGAAGGCGGAAAGTGTAATATCGGTTTGCCCCGCAGGCATGTCATCATAGCTAAATACAGCCGCATTCAAATCGGATGCGCCAATGCCTATACGCAGGTAGCTAATGCCGATAGAACCTGCGGCAGTACCAAATAATTCAGTTAAAAGTTTTGCTTTGTCAGTTGCATTCAGGCGGTTGATGACATAAGTGCTTCCTCCCGTTAATGAATACCCGAAACCATCTACAGTTTGAAAATCCAGGGTAGAGTCCACATCAATAAATGAATTGGAATTGGAAACCGTACCGAAAGAAAGAACGGTAGCCTGTTTGGTAAGCAACACGGACTGGTCACCTTTGGTAAGCCAGAAATCCATATCGTTGGTACCAACTACCGGGGGCACCACCGGAGCGGGAACCGTGGCACCCGTGCCTGTTGTTTTTTTACAACAGGAAAGAACCAGGGTAACAAAGCATCCTATTAAAATACTGATTGCTATTTTTTTATTGGGCATAATATTTTCTTTTGATAACTGTTGAATAGGGCCTATTTAATATCGTCGAAAGATTAAGGGTTGCCAACCTTTGTATTATACTATTGAGATAAAAAAAACTACAAAGGTTGGCAACCCTGACCGCAATTTTAAATACACCCATTTAATATTTCAGTAATTTAAAATCCGCTTCTTTTACATCCCTGCTATTACCCCCGATAAAAACCTTGAAATCCCCCGGCTCCGCAACATACTTCAGATTCGAATTGTAAAACTTAAGATCGTTCACTGAAATAGAGAAACTTACTTTTTTTGATTCGCCCGCTTTTAATTCTATTTTTTGAAACCCCTTTAATTCCTTTACCGGCCGGGTGATACTACCCACCATATCACGTATGTACAACTGCACTACCTCCTTACCGGCTATGGCTCCGGTGTTGGTTACCGTTACTGTCGCAGTAAGGTTTTCAGTTGGTTTTATGGAAGAGCGGTTAAGCTCCACGGTGCTATAGGTGAAATTCGTGTAACTCAATCCAAACCCAAAAGGATAAACCGGATCGTTGGATACATCCAGATAATTTGAACGGAATTTTTGAAACCATTTTCCTTCCGGCAGCGGGCGGCCCGTATTTTTGTGGCTGTAGTATATTGGCACCTGTCCTACATTTTGTGGAAAGGTGGTGGTTAATTTACCGGATGGATTTACATCTCCAAATAAAACATCCGCAATAGCGCTGCCCGCCTCCGACCCACCAAACCATACATTTAATATTGCTGGTACATTTTCGTTTTCCCATTTCAATGCCAGTGGCCTTCCGGTAAATAAAACCAATACCACGGGCTTGCCGGTTTTAAGCAATGCCATCAATAAATCTTTTTGCGTCTGTGGAATTTCAATATTGCTGCGACTGCTGCTCTCCCCGCTCATTTCAGCGGATTCGCCCAATGCGGCTACCACCACATCACTCTGATTGGCTACTGCCACGGCTTCATCAATGAGCTGCCGGGCAGTACGACTGTCACGCTTAAACGCTTTTCCAAACATACCGGCTCTTTGTTCAAACAAACTATCCGCATCAAGGTTGGAACCTTTCGCGAATAAAATTTTCGCATTGCCGCCTGCGGATGTTTTCAAACCTTCCAATACGGAAATAGCTTTTGAAAAATTGGCCGCTACGCTCCAGGTTCCCGCCATATTTTCCTTCGCATCCGCCAAAGGCCCTATCAATGCGATGGTGCCGGTTCTTTTTAATGGCAATAAATTGCCTTTGTTTTTTAATAATACAAAACTTTGTGATGCAATCCCCCTGGCATCCCTGCGGTTGGCATCCGTAAATATTTCCGTTTTAGATCTTTCCGCATTACAATAGCGGTAAGGGTCTTCAAACAAACCCAATTTATATTTCGCTTCCAATATCAGCCGGCATGCCGCATCTATTTGGGCAATGGTTACTTTTCCTTCCTTTAAGGATTTTTGAAGTGTGGCTAAAAACCCTTCCCCAACCATGTCCATATCTATACCCGCATTTAGCGCCAGCGCCGAAACGGTTTGCAGGTTACCCATACCATGATCTATCATTTCATTGATGCCGGTATAATCGGTAACCACAAATCCTTTAAAGCCCCATTGCTTCCGCAACACATCCGTCATTAAAAATTTATTGCCGGTTGCGGGAATGCCATCCACTTCGTTAAAAGATGCCATCACACTTCCCGCCCCTGCATCCACCGCGGCTTTGTAGGGTGGCAGGTATTCATTATACATTCTTACCCGGCTCATATCGGTTGTATTATAATCCCGCCCGGCTTCCGCGGCGCCATACATTGCATAATGTTTTACACAGGCCATGATGGTATTATTTTTGGAAAGATCATTGCCCTGGTATCCTTTTACCATGGCTTTGGCAATCTGCGAACCAAGATAAGCGTCCTCACCAGACCCTTCCGCAATACGCCCCCAGCGTGGGTCACGGGCTATGTCCACCATCGGGCTAAAAGTCCAGTTGATGCCATCGGCGCTTGCTTCCATCGCGGCAATCCGTGCACTGCGTTCAATGGCCTGCATATCCCAGGTACAGGATAATCCGAGCGGAATGGGAAACACCGTTTCGTACCCATGAATTACATCCATGCCAAACAGCATGGGTATTTTTAAACGGCTTTCTTCCACCGCCACTTTTTGTACGGCACATATTTTCTCCACCGTTTTAATATTGAACAATCCGCCAACTTTTCCCTCCCGTATTTTTTTCCCGATATCAGAATTGGATGCCTGCCCGGTAACAATATCCCCCGAGCCTGGTAAATTCAACTGGCCGATTTTTTCATCCACCGTCATCCTTTTCATAAGCGCATCAATAAAGGGTTTCATCCGGTTGCTACCGGGTTTTACAGTTGTGTTTTGTGCAAACACACTTACAGATATACTGAAAAGAAAGGCGACAACCGTTAGTGTTTTTTTCATGTTTTTATTTTTGATAACATTAATATTTTTATATTTTATCGCATCTATACCTAAAGCCCCTGTAGCCCTCCCCTTCTGGGGAGATGGAGGGGGCTTTACAACAAATAAGGTTCAATTATTTTTTGCCAGATCACATATCCCTTCTTATTCATGTGGAGGTTATCTTTGATAAAAATATCTTTCATCACCCTGCCGTCTTTATCAAACATTTTATGATACACATCTATAAAGGCAGTCCGCTTTTTTGTTTTTAAATAATTTTTTATCAATAAATTCCCTTCCGCCATTTTTGGCCAAAGCTTCTCCCGGCTTGGGCTTGGCTTCATCGAAACATAACCAATGGGTACCCTTGGTAAATGGCTCCTTATCAGTTGAAACAATTGTTTGAAGCGATTGAAAACTGTTTTGGAAGTAACCGTATCAGAAGCGGCAAGGTCATTTTCACCGCAATATATGATGATCTGTTTGGGTTGATAAGGAAAAATAATATCATCCGCATATCGTATTACATCCGGTAACGATGACCCGCCAAAGCCGCGGTTGATAATGGCATGGCGGGGAAAATAATCCTGCACATCCACCCATTTGGTAAAGGAAGAACTGCCCACAAAAAGAATAGCCTGCTTTGAAGGAAAGTTACTGCTGTCTGATTTTTTAAATGACCGGATGTCATTATAAAATGGAGGTGCCTGCCCTATTGCCTGAGTAAACAAACAACAACCTATTACACCTAATATAACCTTGTAGCAACATTGAAACAACTTTTGATTCATATTCTATTTAATTTAAAATTTTATAAAACAATTTAACCAAAAACTTTAAAGGCAAATTAAAAAATTAAAAACTCAGCCCGGAAAAGAATTTTATCTATATAAATGCTCTTTTGTTTTAAATTCAGGAGGATATCTTTCACAACCCTTAAAGTGCAAAATACCATTTTATATAGTTTCTTCAGGCCTTTATCTAATCCACCTTAATCACCTCCGCCTTTTCGCTTACCCCATTTTCATTGATCGCCTCTATTCTGAAATAATAGGGCATTTTGCTATCCATCGCTTTGAACCAATACTCATTCGCATCATGCACCATCACGCAATTGTATAATTTTTCAGGATGGATGCCGTAATAAATATTGTACGCGAAAGCATTATCAACCGGGCTCCATTTCATATATGCGCTGCGTTTATCCTTTTCCGTTCTCAATACAAAAAATTGCTTCACTTTATCGGGCCTGGCGCCATTGCCATTTCCAAAAACCCTGAGGCCGCTAATGGCAAATTTTCCGGTGGGCATGTGTATGTTTTCCAATTTGATATACCTTGCCTGTACCGGTTTTTCAAGTTCAATATAATCATGGGGTACGTCAGTCTTATTTTTGCTTTTGTCCGCCAACACCATCCATTTTTTACCGTCTGCTGAATAATATAATTTGTATTGGTGAAAAGCGCCCAAAGATTTTCCCAAAAAGGAACTGTCCACATCCTGATCTGCATAATTAATTTGCACTGCATTTACCGTGGACAGATTGCCCAGGCCTGTTTGTAAAAATTCCCCTTTGTTACCGGTAGCGGCGCTCCAATATGTTTTAATGTTTTCATCTACCGCATTATTGGCACTATAACTACCAAGGGTGGACGATACAACTACCGGCTTTTTGTAATTCAACAACATCCAGTTGGGGAATGCCAAAGCCCCCCTGCCCCCCGAAGGGGAAGCCTCCCCTAACCCCTCCGAAGGAGGGGCTTTAGACCCTGCTAATTTTGAAATGAGTTCTGAACCCGCAGAGTCCGGGAACCCTCCTTCGGGGGGCAGGGGGGCTGGGTAATCCCCAAATGCGGTATTGCACCACATTACACCATCTTTATCAAACCCCGCGGGCCATATACCAATCCTTCTTTCAAAAGTATTTTTTACGCAAATGATTTCCGTAGAAACATGCCAGTAATTATTATGCGTGTCCTTAAAAGTAGCCCCATGCCCCGCACCTCTTGCGAAGCCGCCGGGTTTGAAACTAAGCGGATCCGATTGTGGCGTGAACGGACCCAAGGGATTATCGCCCACTACTACCCCATCCGCATAGCCGCTGAATTCGGTACCCGGCGCCCCGTACTGCAGATAATATTTATTGTCGTGTTTTGTCATCCATGCGCCTTCAATAAAAGGATCCAGGAATGTATTGTCCATGTTTTCGCCAAAGCGTTGCCAGCCATACCTGTCCTGTTCCAGCAAATACATTTCTTTCCTGTACCCTTTTGGTTGAAATGTTTTTCGGTTAAGTTCTATTCCATACAGGGGATACCTGTTACTGCTGCCATTGTACATGTATAATTTATCATCATCTGTAAAAAAAGCCGGATCCCAGCCACCCATATCAAATGAATCCACCAATGGTTTCCATTGGTTGGCTTTGGGATTGGTGCTCATCCAGATGGTGAAGTTGCTGGTGTAGGTAGAACCCATTACGATCATGGTATCGCCAATGATACCCACTGCCGGAGCGCATAATTCATCATAGCCGGCATTCCATGGACGAAGGAATTTTTTGGAAATAAATTTCCAGTTAAGCATATCGCTGCTCCACCAATAGCCCCATTGGTTGGTACTGAATAAATAATAATCGCCTTTGTAAGTAACGATTACCGGATCGGCTGTAGCACGGTGCCTGCCCCATTCGCTGAAATTAGGAATTGGCGTATAGCCATAGTCAATATTGATGGGGTTGCAATAAGTTTTTTGCTTATACTGTGCTTTTAATACCTGCATCTGAAATACAAAGCCGATGCTCAAAAGCAGTAATGCCTTTGAACAGAGCCCCGATAAAAATCTGGAACAGGCTCCCGCAGGGAAGCTAAACCGGATAGCTATCGGAGAAAAAACAAATATTGGTTCCATAATAAATTTAATAAGAATGATAAGTACTTCTTCGTTTAAAGTTTAATTGATCAATACTCCATTTTACCGGCCCGGAAAAAAAGAAGACCATTGCCAGCATGGCAAATATAAACGGGTGTTGGTCTTCGTAATAAAATTTGCCATTGCCCACTTTAAAACAAATGAACAGCATATTGATGGCCATTAACAATGCGGCAAGGCGGGTAAATAATCCCAGCGCCAGCAAAGTACCCGTAATAAATTCAAGCGCCTTGCCAAGGTAAACCATGAATGCCGGTGAAGGGAGGGCTTTTATGATATCCCATTTCGCATACTCACTCATTTTATTGCTATCAAATACTTCCCATCCATGATAAGCCATCAGTAGCCCGGTAATGATGCGGAGTATTGCCAAACCGTTATTTTGCCAGAGTGGTTGAGGGGAGAAAAATTTGTTACGCATTTATTTTTTTTAAAATTGAAAATTAAAAATTGAAATTAAGAATCGTGAAACCATGACTTCCACTATGATTATAAATATTTTTATGACCGGGGAAAATTTGGCTATATCTTGTATAGATAATGTTTATGAATGTAAAAAGCCAATGGTCAATACAACATTTTTAATTCTTAATTTTTAATTCATAATTGATCGTTCACAAATTTCCTTTCCTCATTTCCTCAACCGCAAAATTAACCGCCCTTGCCGTAAATGCCATAT
>JAVHOI010000281.1:0-10490 GCA_036169975.1 Ferruginibacter sp.
CCAAGCTCAACCCTGGTATATTGCAATTCCATATCTTCCAGTATCTTTTTTACCAGCAGTTTGCACCTTAGGCAAACCATATTTTTAATATGTATAATCATCTTGTGTTTTTTATTTTTTCCAATTCCTGATGAATCGTATTTATACGTTTATTCCGGTATGGACAGTTTGAATTTTCCGTGATTTCAATTGAGGTACTAAAAAATATTATGCCAATAAATAAGCCCCTGTTAACTTGAAGCTGTGCTTTGGATTTTATGATTGTTTTGATGAAAATGAATTTAAACAGGTTGTCTGAAGTGCTTGTCCCTATTGGGTTTTAATTAAAAAAAGACGAATATTTATTTTTAACTAATGACGGGATTTCAAGGATGGGTAACCGGGTTTGCCAAAGTAACCTACGGGATTTAATTCATGTATTTGAGCAAATATTTCTACAAGGCCCATAATAGGTTCAGGCAATTAAATGAGTTGAGTGTATTAATAATATTGTAATTTGGTTTCAAGGTATTATTACCTGAATTGGAGTTAATGCATTTTAAATGAATACACCCGGCCAGGAAGTATTGGGTAATAAAAAAAATTTTTTTATTGAGAAAAAGAAATAGTGAATTTGGTGCCCATTTCCACCTGCGATTGTACATCAATCCGGGCATTATGGCTTTGCAGGATGTTTAAGGTGGTGGCGAGGCCAAGCCCGATGCCGTTTCGCTTGGAAGTAAAATATGGTTCAAAAAGTTTTTCTTTGTTTTCAGGGCTTATGCCATTTCCATTATCAATTATATAAAGCCGGGATAGATTATTTTGACAAAGGGTGGCTACTTCTATTTTACCCGTTTCATCCGGTACGGCTTCTATGGCATTTACAAGTATATTTAAAATAGCCATTTCAAGTTTTGGCGCATCCGCAATTATCATGCAGTCCGTATTATTATAATTGGTTATTAATTTAATGTTACGCAGGTTCAGTTTATCCTGAACGGAAGCTATCACTTTATCGAGTAACCCATGTAGTGATATAGTGGCTAAATTCAAATCAGTCGGCTTTGAGCTTTGTAATAATTCAGTGATAAGATCGTTTATCCGCTGCCCGTTGCGATGAATGATATCAAGGTAAAAAATATCGTCTTCATCAATAGTTGTTTGCAAGAGGTTTTCAACCGCCAGTTTAATATTGTTTAACGGGTTCCTTACTTCATGCGCAAGGGTACGGATGAAACGCCCGGATGCAGCCAGTTTTTCTACCTGCATACTGTCTTTTTCCGCTTTCTTTAATTCCGTAATATCCTGTATGATCCCCTGTAAATATTTTTCATTGTTGCTGTCTATTTCTATGGATGCGGATAACAGGCAGGTTTTAATTTCATTGTCTGTGGTGATTAATTCCAATTCGTAATTATCTATTTCGCCATCAATATTTACCATCGAAATAAAATAATCAAAATCTCCCGGATTTTTTAAAAATGTTATTAATTTTTTACCAATGCAATCTTCCACCGTATAACCGAGTATATTGGTTACGGCGTAATTGATGTTGGTGATGGCAGTATCCGGCTTCGCGATAAATATTATGTCTTTGGATTTTTCGAAAATACTCCGGTACCTCCGCTCGTTTTCCTGTATTTTTTGAAGGTTGTTAAACCGTTCCAATGTATATCGGATAGTGCGCTCCAGTTTATCTTCATCCAGTTCCGCTTTTATCAGGTAATCAAAAGCACCGGCCTTTGTGGCCTCTATATCTATATTGTAATTGCCTTTGCCGGTAAGTAAAATAATGGGAGTGGCCTTGTTTTTTGCAAGTACCTCTTTTATCAGGTCAATGCCATTTTTGGCGCCAAGGCGATAATCGCAAAAGCATAATGTATATTGGTTGCTGCATAGTTCTTCAATGGCTACGGTATAGCGCTGTACCCATTTTATTTCGAATGCCCAGGCATTAATGGTTTTAAAATAATCACTGATAAGAATAAAATCATCCTCATCATCTTCCACTATTAAAATCCGGAGTAGCTGCTGTTTACTGTTCATCCGCTTTATTTATTTTTTGGCAGTATTATAGAAAAGGTGGCGCCTTTGCCCGGTTCGCCTTTCGCAAAAATAAGCCCCTTATGGTTGATAATTATTTTTTTGCAAATGCTTAGGCCAATGCCGGTTCCGGGGTACATGGATTTGCCTTCAAGCCGTTGAAAAAGTTGAAATATTTTATTGGCATATTGTTGTTCAAAACCAATTCCATTGTCTTCTATTTTAATTAGAAAATATTCCGCTTTCGCTGATAGCTGGTATCCCTCTTTTTCTTTCAAGCCTAATTTCCTGGATTTAATATTTATCTGAAGTGGTACATCCTCTTTTCTGAACTTGATGCAATTATTAAGGATGTTCGCGAAAAGTTGTTGCATCTGGCTGCTGATTGCTTCTACCGAAGGAAGCGATCCTGTTTTAATGGTGGTATTTGTTTCGGCAATAATCAGGTCAAGGTCATCCGTTACCTGTTTTACGATTGTGGACAGTTCCACTTCCCGTGGCGGTGGGTTGTTAAGGCTTATTCTCGAAAATTCAAGGAGGTTGTCAATCAGCTTACGCATATTTTCACACGATGCCACTATTCGGGTAATGTACAGGTTGCCGTCATCACCTAATTTTTCGGAAAACCTGGATTGAAGCCGTTGGCTGAACGTAGATATTTTTCGTAAAGGTTCCTGTAAATCATGAGAGGCCACATAAGCGAATTCTTCCAGATCACGGTTGGAATGGTTGAGCTCCGCTATTTTATTTTCCAGCGTTTTTTCATATACCCGAAGTTCAGTTACATCACGGGTGGTGCCAATTATTTTTAGTATTTCCCGCTCATTATTTCGAATGGCTTTACCATAGGTAGATAATATTTTAATGACTCCTTTGTTATCTTTTATTTCATAATCCCATTGATAATTGTCCTTTTCTTTTATTAGATCAAAATTGTTATTTTGGCCATGTGTATAATCATCTGGGTTTATATGTTTTGTGTACAGCTCTTTGTTTATATTAAGTTTGTTTTTATCCTCTTCCCCGTATCCAAATATATTGTACATGCCATCAGTCCAAAATATTTTATTCCCTTCGGGGTCGCTTTCCCAGGTTCCATAATTAAGAAAGGTTTCATTTTCTACCATCATGGCCTTGTATTCAGCAAGGCTTTTCATGCCTTCTTCCTGGATAGTAATATCACGGGTGATGCCGGTTACCCGTTTTATATTTCCCTGTTCATCATACTCAATATTGGCATGTTCAAATACGGTAAGCAGGTTGCCCTTATCGGTCCTCAACTGGAATTTATTCCGGTACGAATCTTTTACATTACCATCTTTGAATCTTTTTTCAAACTCCAGGTAAGTATCGTTTTTCAAAATATGGCTGTTATAAAAATCGGGTGTTATACTCATGTCCATTTCCTCCTCCGTATCATATTCCAGTAAATGATACATCCCTTTTGTCCAGTATAATTTGTCGGCGGCAATATCCCACATCCAGAATCCAAATTTTAAAATTGACTCCGCATTATTCATTAATTCATCAGCCGTCTTGTTTTTTAAAACAGGGATAGCCGATTTTACTGAATTTTCCAATTGAATATAATAATAGGCTTTATGTAATTTACGGATTTTAATACGGTAGTAAGTGTAATTTTTGCCTTTATTGATCAGGCGGTAACTTGCATCCGGGCATACGGTGTTTTCATCCCCATCCAGCAAGGCTTTCATGGCTTCCTTAAACGGCGCCTGGTCTTCCTTATTTATTAATGGATAGATGCTGTACTTCCATTCCGCCAGGTCTTCTACCGAAAAATTAAATTCGTTACTGAAGGTACTGTTGGCATATACTATTACATCTTTTTCGTTGTTGTAAAAAAGAATTGGTTCGGCGGAAAAAAAAGAAAAATTTTTCCCGAAAAATTTATGGTCACCTTCTTTTGTGAGTGTGTCCCTTATGTCGGCGAAATCCGTTAAAAAAGAATCCAGCATGTTTCAGTTATTGTTAGTTAAACCTGTTGTATGGTTTCATGAATGTAAATCAAATGTAATTATTAAAAGATTGGCTTAAAGCCAAAAGACATTTTGAATATTTTATGGAGACATGTTGTTTACAACACGGAATTGGAAATATATGATATACATTTTTTTAAATTTTGTCTATCAGATAAAATGCTCATCTAAATAAAACAGGTAAAATAATAATATTAGGACAGCAGTGTTACACGGTTTATTTTTTTAAATGAAAAATATGCATCTTGTTTATAAAAAGGTTTATCCTGATTTTTTTGAATATTATTTATAGTTGGTACAATTCAAGAATAACTCCAATTATTTTTTAGGCCAAATAAATTGGTAATTAGCGCTAAGGTTCTAAAAATGAATAAACTATTTTATATTGGTGAAAATATAAAACCTCAAATTGGGGAAATTCTTCAACATTGATATTTTACAATCTGTCAGGAAAATTTACAATACAAGCCCAAATAATTTATAACATGACTCACAGGATTTCCAACCCTTTAGGGAAAAAAAGATATTTTTAAATACACCCGGCAGCATCTTCCATTTTGAGTATTATTTTTCTTTTTTTTCTGGAATTGTTTCGCCTGATATAATGGCCTGTTCTACTTCGTTTTCGCTTGTCCGTTGATCTCCTCCCGTAGTTCCTGTTTCCCGGGTATTGTGTATCGGTGAAAGATCATCGGGTGTTACAGGCTGCATTTCTTTTTTCAATGCGGCTTTTACCGAAGGATCGTTTTTAGCCTGTTTGAGGGTTTTTCTTATTTCCTGTAGGTTTTCTTTATCAGGATACTGATCAGGCTGGCTTTGTGAATCTTTGCTGTTTTCCATCCTTGTTTTTTTTTATAATTTATATGAAAAGAACATGCCAAAAGAAACAAAGCCCGAAAGAAATCATTATAAAAAACAGACCCGGTAAAATTATAACTGAAGAAGGATTTGAATAAAATCCGGGTGAATTAATAATCAGGTAAAGAGGTTGTTTTTACAAATTATTATTTTTAATTGACTTATTTTTGCACATTATTTTATATAAAACGGGATAATATCGAAGACCGTTATTAGAAAATAATTATAAAATTTGAAAACTAATGATCAAGCGTTTTATTTTAATTGCCGAAGATGATGCTGATGACAGGTACTTAATGAAAACCGCATTGGAAGAATCAGGTGTTACCGAGCAGGCGAAATATGTGGAAAATGGGGTGGAATTAATAAATTACCTGGAATCCATAAGCGATGAAAACAGGGAGCAACATTATCCAAAATTTATTTTACTCGATTTGAATATGCCTAAAATGGATGGGAGGGAGGTGTTGAAAAGAATGAAATCGAATGATGCGTATAAGAAAATACCCATAATTGTATTTAGTACCACAAAGAATCAATTAGAAGTAAACAGGTGCTACGACCTTGGCGCCAATACTTATGTTGTAAAGCCGGTAAGCTACGATACACTGGTAGAAACCATCCGGGAAATATGTACTTACTGGTTCAATACAGCTACTTTAATTGACCCTCATTAATCATATATTTATTCCTCTCTTTCATTTATAGGGCGAACCCTGAAAAGGTCCGCCCTATTCGTTTTGCATTGAGTGGATGTTTGTGCCAGGCTTGGTTTTGGTTTTACCGCCAGGCAGTTACTTTTTCCGAAAATATTATCAATTATTAGCTTCCATTTCTCCGGCACCTTCCATTTTTTCTTGGCTGGAACTTATCAATTCCCCAATACGGGAGGCTAAATCATTAGCTTTATCAGCGATCTTTTTTCTTACCTCGCCACCTTTATCGGGTGCCAGCAAAATGCCTAATACAATGCCTGCGGCAGCAGCCCCAAGCAGCCCTAAAATAATTTTGTTTGGATTTGACATAAAATAACTTTTTGAGTTTGAAAAATGTTTATTTAATCCCCTAAATAATTATGCCATTTTTTTAAATCCCACTTGCGCAATATTAACCTCAATTTTTTTTCTGTTGCATGTAAAAAACAACTGGCACAGTTTTAGAAACTTATACCTTTATGAAAAGAGTATTGATTGTAGATGATGAAAAAGACTTGTGTTTGATGATTAAGCTTTTCCTCACTAAAAAAAATTATGAAGTATATATGGCTCATACCCTGAGCGATGGATTAAAGAAAATGATCGCCTTTGTGCCGGATGCTTTATTGCTTGATAATAATCTGCCCGATGGCATGGGCTGGAAATTGGCGGAAAAGATACATGAAAAATTTCCGAAAATGCGCATTACCCTTATCAGTGCATACCATGCCACTAAAGATTTTAAAACCAAATTTCGCAATTCGATCAATATTCTGGAAAAACCGATTTCTTTGAATGATATTGAACGGTACATTTAATATTGGTACAACCGGTTTTTCATTTTTTACTTTTAATATTGCCTTGCAGGAAAAATTGTTCTGAGGGCATTTTATATTTAAAACCAAATATTTCAATTTAGAGGAGTTCCCTGAAAGTATGGCCCTAAGCGGAACCGCATGTTTTTTTGTTTGATGTGGATTAAGCGCTGCTAAAGCTTTGGCCGAAATAACAACATGATTTACGAATGGGTTTCCCGCAGGGCTAAAGACCAATAAAGCTCATTTATTTTAGATAAGTACCTTTACGGTGGCAGATAAATTTAAGACAATGAATCAAATAAAAAACATATTAATAACCGGTTCTGCTAACCGGCAGATGGCTCTTGATATATTTTTTGAAAATGTCAAAGTGCAAATGCCGGTGGTGATCTATGTTCATGGATTTAATGGGTTTAAAGACTGGGGAAATTTTGACCTTATCGCCGCCAAATTCGCAAAGGCAGGTTACGTGCTGGTGAAATTTAATTTTTCGCACAATGGCACCACACCGGAAAAACCGGAGGAGTTCAGCGACCTGATAGCTTTTGGTAATAATAATTATTCAAAGGAGCTGGAAGACCTTCGGCTGGTAATTGACTGGGTTTGCGATCCGCTGAATCCTTTTCATGACGTGTTGGATAGCGCCCATATTTGTTTAATGGGGCATAGCCTGGGTGGCGGCATTTCAATACTAAAAGCGGCTGAAGACAAACGGGTAAATAAATTAATAACCTGGGCGGCTATTGGCGAATGCAAAACGCCCTGGGGCACCTGGGCAACGGATAAAATGCGGGAGTGGAAACAGAATGGTGTCCGGTATTATACCAACAGCCGCACCCAACAGCAGATGCCCATATATTACCAGTTGTATGAAGATTATATCCAAAACCAGGAAAGGCTGGATATAATGAAAGCCATCAGCAGCCTGGATATTCCAATATTGATTTGCCATGGCACTTTGGATAACGCTGTAGCGGTAGAAACTGCTTTTGAATTAAAGAAATGCCAACCCAACGCACAATTATTTACAGTAGAAAGTGACCATGTGTTTGGACGTAAACATCCCTGGACAGCCAACGATTTACCACCGGTAATGGAAGCGGTTGTGGATGCAGGTTTGAAGTTTTTGGAGTAAGTTAAAATGCTCCCAACCGGATTAAAAATTCTGAAATAAATAATGCGGTTTATTTTTATACCCTGCTTCAAAACCCGGATTGTGCCTGCCCGAATTGACTGTTCATGCGGGTCTTGATGTTATCGGTTTTTTCAAAGTGAGCCTATATTATAACTGGTATTTAATTTAAAGCAACGATTAAAAACCGATTGCTCATTTATAAGTATATTGAACAAAATTATAAGGAAGGCAATATAATTAAGGGCGTTAATAAACTCTGCTTATAAAATTATTCGTGCATCACCAAAATAGGCACTTTACTTTGGTAAGTTATGGCCTTGGTGTGGCTGGCCTTAAAAAGTTTTTTCATAAATGATTCATCCCTGCGTATAATAATGATCAGGTCGATATTTTTATCTTTCGCAAAAAGATTGATCGCTTCATTTACATCATACAAGCGCATAAAATAGAATTCGGGATTATACGCTTCAAACATTTTGGCGAGGTTTTGCTTCTCTGTTTCGTAGTTGGTAGTAAGCGATATATAATGATCCTTATCCACATTGATAATATGAAACTGTGGATTGAACACGCCCAGGAAATCCTTGATAGGCCCGGAAGGGGTAGTCTTTATAGTATCTTTAAAATCGGAAGTGAGCATTACATTCCTTATCTCATTAAACGATGCTTTTTCCGGCACAATCAATATCGGGCAAACTTTGGTTTCAACCATTTTTAAAGTATTGCTGCCAAAGAAAACCTGCGCCAATGCTGATTTTCCGGTAATACCCATTATTACCAAATCGGCTTTACGATGCCGGACAGCTCTTTCCAGCCCCTCCACAAAATCAGCTTCTTCATGTGCCAGTGTATCAATATTCACAGCGTAGGTTAATAATAATTCTTTTTTCAGTTCTTCAAGGCTTTGTACCGCGGCAGCTTCTTCAGAATGTTTTGAAAAGCTATGGTAAAGCAACATATTTACGCCATGATGGCCCACCAACAACTGTGCTGCATACCGGGCTGTGTGCAAAGAGGTAGCTGAAAAATCAACCGGAACTATTACTGTATTCATTATTTGTTTATTTAAGATAACAGAAAATTTTATTAAGGGGGTAAACGCAATTATTGTACCCTTTTAATATTTTTTCAAGTGGAAATTAATAAAAAATTTTGTAAACGATGAAGTTTTTTAAAATTTAGTTTTCATTATTATAAATTGACACTTGTTATTGCAGGTATCAGCGTTAACGCAGTACAATCAGGCCTGCATTTTTTTCTTTTATAAAATGCCATTGATAGTCTCCACATAAACCTTTTCATTTGCAAAAAACTTCTACTGTGTAAACGCCGCTGCTGTTCATTAGTATCCTGTTGCTATAAAAGCCTGGTGTTTGCGTTATATCTTTCAATAGATTGTCGCTCTGTGCGGCATCTTTAAATACACCTTTCAGCACCTCAAAATATTAATTTGGTTTTTAGTGCTTAATTTTAATCGTGTAAAGATTAATGATACAAATAATTTTTTTTAAACTTAAGATTAAAATATGTACAAACAGATAGATCAGATTGAACCTAAAGAAATCATAAATGGTTACAAAGCCAGGTTCATTCATACTGAAAATATGACCATGGCTTTTTGGGAAGTTGAAGCCGGGGCGGTGATGCCTGTACACCATCATATTCATGAGCAAACCAGCCAGGTACTGGAAGGCGAATTTGAACTAACGGTAGATGGTGAACGAAAAGTATATGAACCGGGAGTAGTTGCCATCATTCCTTCAAACACGCCGCATGGTGGTGTAGCGATAACTGCCTGTAAATTGTTGGATATTTTTTCACCGGTAAGGGAAGATTATAAATAGATCATCATGGAGATATCACTCAAAGGGCGAAAAGCCCTGATAGGCGGCAGCAGCAGGGGTTTGGGCAAGGCCATCGCCTTTCAGTTAGCCGGATGTGGCGCTGAAGTAACCCTAATGGCAAGAAACGAAGCGAAGCTAAAAATGGTGTTGGCCGGGCTGCCTGCCGAATGTGGGCAGCAACACAATTACCTGGTAGTGGATTTCGCTGATTTCGGGAAATTCAAAACAATTATATCCGAATGGTTTCAAAACCGGCAGGTTGATATTTTGATCAACAATACCAATGGGCCGGCAGCCGGCGGCGTGTTGGATAAAACGGTGGATGATTACCAACAATCATTCGACCTGCTTTTTAAAACGGCTTGCTTTGTAACGATGGAAGCCTTGCGGGGGATGCGGGCCGCGAAATATGGCCGTATTATCAACCTCTCCTCCATAACGGTTAAAGAGCCATTACAAAATTTAGTGTTATCCAACAGCATACGTTCCGCTGTTTTAAGCTGGGCAAAAACTTTGGCAAGGGATATTGCGCCAATGGGCATAACGGTCAACAATATCCTCACCGGATATTTTGATACGGAAAGGCTAAACGAGATCAATAAGTTGCAGTCGGAAAATAAGGGCATCCCGCTGAATGTGTACAAAGAAAAAATGAAATCGGAAATTCCGATGGGCAGGTTTGGCGATCCCGAAGAATTTGGCCATTTGGTAGCGTTCCTGGCCTCCGGTTTTTCATCCTATATTACCGGGGCGAATATCCCCATTGATGGGGGGTTATTAAGATCGGTTTAACCTCGCATTTAGGCTAAGAGGGAATTTTCATTTTAAAAATTATGCCATTGAATCGCCTGGTGATTTGTAAATAATAAGCAGCAATTAAGTTCTAATTTAAATACGTTGCTGGTGGTGATGCAATTCAAAAAAGGTTTGGGCGACCTTTTCTTATTTGTATAAGATGGCTGTAAGTATTGATGATAGCTTTAATTAGTAAGGTGGATTTAAAAGGCAACGTTAAGCAACGTAATGGAAAACCATATTGTCATCATAAAAAATAAAGCGAAATAACAAAGGGATTCAAAATATTAACCCTCAATTTTAAACCATGAAAGCTTTTAACC
>JAVHOI010000282.1:0-2176 GCA_036169975.1 Ferruginibacter sp.
ATTTGCGCCCTGCTCTTTTTTGCTACAACAGTAAATTATTTAGACCGGCAGGTATTAAGCCTTTTGGCTCCCGGCCTTTCAAAAGAATTTGGATGGACTAATACCGACTACGCAAATATTACAGCGGTATTTCAGTTTGTGTACGCTATCGCCATGTTGTTTGCCGGAAGGATCATTGACAAGCTGGGCACAAAATCAGGCTATACCTGGGCGATTATTATCTGGTCAATCGGCGCTGTAATGCATGCCTACTCAATTTATATCGGCCAGGCTTTTGTAAGCGTGCTGGCATTGGCCGGATTGGCTGCAGTACCTGTTTCCATTGTAGGTTTTATGGTTTCAAGAACGGTGTTGGCGATAGGTGAAGCGGGTAATTTTCCCGCAGCCATAAAAGCCACGGCGGAATATTTTCCTAAAAGGGAGCGGTCTTTCGCTACCGGTATTTTTAATTCCGGTTCCAATATCGGCGCTATATTGGCGCCACTTACCGTACCCTATATCGCCATTCACTGGGGCTGGGAAACCGCATTCATATTGATTGGCGCTATTGGTTTTTTATGGGTGTTTTTCTGGCGCTGGTTTTATGATAGGCCGGAAAAGCAAAAAAGATTATCCCATCAGGAATTGGAATACATTAACAGCGATACCGAAAAAGAAATTGTAAATGAAAATGAAGGTACAGCAAAGAAAGAAAAAGTTTCCTGGGTAAAGTTGCTGGGTTACCGGCAAACCTGGGCTTTCGCCTTTGGTAAATTCATGACCGATGGGGTTTGGTGGTTTTTTCTGTTTTGGTTGCCCAAATATTTAGAAGCGCAATACGGCATGATAGGCACCCAGGTTATGTTGCCATTGGCTGTGCTTTACAGTATGACTATGTTTGGAAGTATTGGTGGTGGTTGGTTTCCAATGTATTTTATAAGGAAAGGGCTTTCACCTTATGATGGCCGGATGAAAGCGATGCTGTTGATAGCGATTTTCCCATTAGTGGTGCTGGCAGCACAGCCATTAGGAAGTATTACTTTTTGGATACCTGTTATCCTTATAGGTATTGGCGCATCGGCACATCAGGCCTGGTCTGCCAATATTTTTACTACCGTATCAGATATGTTTCCTAAAAAAGCCGTCGCATCAGTAATTGGTATCGGGGGAATGGCAGGTGGATTTGGAGGGGTGGCTATGTCAAAATTAGGGGGCGCTTTATTTGACCATTATAAGGCGCTAGGGCATATTCAAACCGGCTATACCATCATGTTTGCTATCTGCGCGGTATCCTATCTGATCGCCTGGTCTGTTATGAAATCGCTGGTGCCGGTATATAAACCCATTACCGATCTTTAGGCAATTGATAATGGATAATTGTATAATGGATAATAAAAAATCATGGAAGAATAAATTCTTAATATTTTCTACAACCCATCATGCGATGCTGGATAATTTCATGGCCATAAAACCAGCTAAAATTGAAATCATTTTCAATTAATAAATTAGCCATTATTTCAAACTTCGCTTTTTTATCATTCCGCCTTTGGTATCTTTTATGCTATTCATGATTACAAATGCATCAGGATCAATTTTCTCAATTTCCGTTTTTAATTTGCTTAGTTCAAGCCGGGTCAATACGGTGTAAATGATTTTGATTTCATTGTTTCTGTGCCCTGTTTTTCCAAAGCCCCTTTCTCCCTTATAAATCGTTAATCCACGCCCCATTTTTTCCGTAATCATATTTTTTATCTCATCGTATTTTATCGAAATAATAGTAACCCCGGTGTATTCTTCAATACCTTCAACAATAAAATCCACCGTTTTGGAAGCGGAAAGATAGGTCAGGATTGAATAGAGCGCTGTTTCTATGGAGAGTAACCATGCCGCAAACGAAAAGATGATGATATTGAGGATCAGGATAATGTCGCCAATGGTTAGCGCAAGTTTTCTGCTGATATTAATTGCCAGCACCTCCGATCCATCTATGACCCCGCCGCCACGTACCGCAAGCCCAATGCCGCTACCCAGAAAAAAGCCCCCGAAAACAGCTACCAATAATTTGTCGGCGGTTATGTGTGGGTAAGGTAAAAATGCCACAACAAGCGCAAGTGAAATTATCGCGGCAGCCGTCTTCATGGCAAATTCTTTACTGATGGACCAATAGCCCAGCACAATGAATGGAAAGTTTACCACC
>JAVHOI010000283.1:0-10385 GCA_036169975.1 Ferruginibacter sp.
TTACCATATATCAATTCTTTTCCCCACCTTTAGAAACCATTAAATTCTTTTTATGCGTTTTTTATTAACCCTTACTACCCTACAACCCTATCAACGGCTCACGCTTAATTATCAATACCCATTATCAGCGGCCATTTACAAAATCATAGAGCAGGCGGATGAAGAATATGCAGCTTTTTTGCATGAGCAGGGCTACCGTTTTGGCGGCAAGGCATTTAATTTTTTTACCTTTTCCGATTTGCGCACACCTTTTCATATATCCGGCGACAGGATGGTTATGAATACCAATACCGCATCCCTTACTATTTGCTTTTATATGCCTGATGCAGCCGAAAATTTCATCAGGGGATTGTTAATTAATCAGCGCCTGGATATTGCGGACAGCAGGGATAAAGCAATCTTTACCGTGCAGCAGGTAACGTCCGAAAAGATGCCCGTAATTGGCAAAAATGTAGTATTATTGAAACCCCTTTCGCCCGTGGTGGCGGGCCACAAAAATGAACAAGGTAATTATGATTATGTATCACCCGAAGAAGCCACCTTTGGTGAATTGCTCACCATTAACTTATTGGAAAAATACGCCGCCGCTGTTAAGGTGGGGGAAGATGAACTACAGCGCTTAAAAAAATCCGTAACAGTGCAACCCGTTCTTTTTAATCAGCCACCAAGGCCCAGGCTTATTACCATTAAGGCCGGCACCCCGGAAGAAACAAAAGTGAGGGGCTTCGATAAATTCCGCCTGCGCATACATGCCCCGGCTGCCGTGACAGCCATTGCGCTTGATGCGGGTATAGGCATGCACAATGCCATGGGTATGGGGTGCGTAGCCGCCCTGCCCCGATAGATGGCGGATATTGGGGCATTTAACTTGTTGGATAATTTGCATTTGCCGATGTGGATGGATTTATCTTGTTAAAATACTTCAAATTTTAAACCAATGGTTTAAAATTTAATAGGCTATAATTACTGTGCCTGTTGATGCTTCATAGCGGCATCAGACGCTACATGCTTGCCGATTTAATGAAACTCTTTGAACAATCGGCCCGAACCATTTACCACCATTTAGAAGAAATGTAAGCACCCGGCCTATGCCCTAATGCAATATAAGAATAGCTATTTTTTCCCTTTAGATAGTGGCGTTAGGTGTAGGGCGGCCAATGTGCGTTGGCAATCCTTGTACCCCGCCGTGTCTTCAAAGTTAGCCTTGCCTAATAAAACTCAGCCAGATTAATTACGCCATCATTCTCTGCATAATTTTTTGCGCTGCTGTACACCCATTGTTCTTCTTCATACACAAAGCCACTTACCACAGGATTTTGATGAGTGTAGAATACTATTTCTGCAAACATCTTTTTATTCAATATTTCAATTGGCTGGTTATGCTGCTGCCAAAATTGCCAACCGGTATTATTGCTGTTCTTTTTGCCTGCCCTCTCGCATTCCGATGAAAATCGGGACAGGCCATCCATACAATCCATTCCCTTCTGCTTTCCTTAGGATACTCCTTTATCAGTTTTTTTAACAGCGATGAAGTATGGCTTTTCATATCCCCTACTATATCATCCAATTGTTTATTGTGGCTGCTTACTATCCTGTGTATATGGCCTGGCATTATGCA
Source organism: Ferruginibacter sp. (assembly GCA_036169975.1). GTDB lineage: Bacteria > Bacteroidota > Bacteroidia > Chitinophagales > Chitinophagaceae > Ferruginibacter. The sequence goes on from JAVHOI010000283.1 coordinate 1,619, forward strand.
CCAGGCATATATTTCAAGCCCTTTCTTTTGCTGGCAATGTAGCCAGCTTTTTATTATTTCAGCCTTGTACTCATTTCTGGTAAACACCTGCCCCCCCGGTCAGGCGGGCTACCAATTACTAACAATCCCCTGAATGGATTGATGATATTTATCCAGCTTTTCCTTAACCGGCTTTTTAAATTATACCTGGCAGGAAGATTAATGGAATGTTCGTTGGTTAATAGTCTTTCCCCCTGCGGAAAAGTTTCATTCAGCGAGTTGAAAATATCGTTTGATAAATTCAGGCTTGTTAAACGGCTGATTAGGTTAACACGGGCGAGGATCAGCAAAAAGCCAACACCCGTCATACTCTTGTAAATGATAACGATATTTTCAACAGAATAATTTAACCGGAATAATATTCTGCTGGTAGAACCTTTCTGAATTAACTATTTTGTTTTTACCATCACTTTAATTTGAGTAAATGAGTGCGGTGGAAATGTATATGTAAACTGGCTGGCTTTAGTTTCAACTTCTGTCTTTACAGGAATATATTGATCCTGTTTTTCAAAAACAAATCCTTCCTGCAAATTACTGCCTGCTATAAGGCTGGCTGTAGCTTTACCAATAAACATCCCTGACGTGTTCGAAATATCCGCAGAGATCGCCTTGTCCTTGTGCCTGTTTACCACATTAATAAAAACAGTATTGGCTTCTTTTGAATAAGTTGTCGTTACATCTAAAAAAGCCATGCCTTTGTATTTCACTGTATTAAAGGTATCACAGGCAACGTAAGTATCTACAGCCGTTCCGAGGCAGTTGTTGGAATATGCTTTGAAAATATAAAACAAAGGGGATTTAAAGGTTCCCTTCTTCGGATCGCTGGACAGCAGTGATGTGAGCATGGTAAAATTGCCCATTTTTACAACATCCGCATGGCGTATAAAAGAATTAAACGATTGTGCCACGGGCAAAATGCTCATAAAGTTTCGCCCAAATGATCCCCATTCATCTACCGAAAGATAGATCGGGTTTTTAAAGCCTTGTGTGTTGGATATGGCTACAATTTCTCCTGCGGTAATTTTTATTCTGTCATCAAAAATTTTAGCGCCATCGCCCATGTGTGTATAATAGTCTGGTGAATTTTCCCAGTAACTGTGTATGGAGAGGTATTTTATTTTATCGCCAATACCAGTTAATATTTTTCGGTTCCAATCGTCCCATGCATTCTTGCTGTACCAGGAAGAACCGCAACCTACAAATTCGATACTGTTGTCAACTGCAAGCATCGCTTTTGCTGCTTCTCTGGCCACTTCAATATAATCTTCCACATTTTTGTGGCCTAACTCCCAGGGCATTCCATCTACTTCATTACCCAAATCCCAAATTTTTACTTTGTAAGGTGCAGGGTGTCCATTTTTTGCACGCAGATCAGAATAATAAGTTCCTTTTGGATAGTTGCAATATTCCAACCAGTAAGCAGCATCCTGTATAGTACCAAGGCCAAGATTAACCGCTACTATATTTTCACTGCTAATGGCTTTGTTCAATGCAAACCATTCATCTGTGCCAACATGATTATTATCAATGCCACCCCAGGCCATATTTATTCTGGCCGGGCGTTTATCCTTTGGCCCAATTCCATCCTGCCAGTTATAGCCCATTAAAAAATTGCCACCGGGCCAGCGCATATTGGTAACCTTTAATTCTTTCATGGCTTCAATATAATTTTTCTTAAAGCCATTTTCATCTGCCAGGGGCGAAGCCGGATCGTACAGTGTTCCATAGAGTGTATTCAGTGCAGGCGAATCCGGCAGTCCTCTCCTTCCACTAATCTGAATTGGCTCCATAAATACCCCGTAAATTTTCGGGTCGATTTCCCCAATGGTTCTTTCTACATCAATTTTAATTTTTGCATTTTGGGCATTGATGATGCCCGGAAAGGCAATCAATACACTGAAGAGTATTTTTTTCATAATGAGGAATTTTTTTTACTTAAAAATTGAATAACTATTTCTGCTTTGATATATTTAGCATTTACAAGAAAATGCTAAGATTGTTAACTGGTAAGGGGTGCAGAATTTTTTCCATCCCGAATGTTACTTCGACAAATATCTGTTCAAAATTAATTTCTTATTCTAATCCCCATAAATTATTAGCCAATTACAAAACGGTTCTGTCCATTACCGGTATTACTTTTCTGAATAAGTTAACTTTTTCCAATTCGCTACTTTCGCCTCCCCAGCCGGCGGGCTGCGTAACCGGAACGCCGCTGTTTTTGTTTCTTTGAAAAAATATGCTGCGCATTTTTTCAATGCCGCCGTTGGCGCCACCGAATCAAAAAAGGCGGCTAACCCGGTTACTGGTTTAGAAAATTGAACAGTGGCCATGGCTAAAAGTTCGTAATCATCCGGATCGGTAATATTCCATTTGAAATCTATATATTTAATTTCCGACAAGCAACTTTCAACAAGTAAAATCTCCTAAAGTGATTACTTACAATGGTTTTCAACGTTTTCTTGCAAATACTACTTACAAATACTATTTAAAAAACGTTGATCGGGATTGCAATAATTTCAACTATGGAACGGAAAGATGCCATGAAAAAATTAAGTACAAGTGAGTGACACAACGATGCCGCCAAAAAAAATCTGTGCTGGTCAACAAAAAATTACAAAGGTTTGACTTGTAAAAGTAGAATTATTATTTGGGTTGATGTATTTGATATTTACTCAAACCGAATCCAGTCCACGGCCACTTGTTTATCATCCTTCAGCATTACAAAAAGATTTTGAACAGCATTCGGAAACTTCAGTACCGCTGCTTTTACCACTGTCCATTTGCTGCTTTTGGTTATCTGTACTTCTGCAACAATTGTTCCCCGGGCGCTGCCTGTGCGTATTTGTAATGTGCCGCCGGTTTCAGAAAGGGCATTTACCAAAACCGTTTTAAGCGCTTTCTTTCCAAAATCAACCCTATTATATTGAACCCATGCACCTGGTTTATTGAAAATAGTTTTCCATCCGGAGAACCTGTTTGTGGTATCAATGAAATCAATCATAGTGCCTACATTGCTGATTGCACTGTAACGGTCTAACTGTATTTCTTTATTCGCACGGGTTACACCAATTCCCCGTAGTGTGGGTATTACTTTTCTAATTGTACCCTCTGCATTAAAAAATAAACTATCTGCTCTCACTGATCTTGCTTTATCAAATTTTGGAGAATAGTCTCTGTCGTGATAAAAAAGATACCACTGGTTTTTAAAATTGATAAAAGAATGATGATTGGTCCAGCAGCCGGATTCAGATTCATCCATAATAACGCCGGTTACCTTAAAAGGGCCTAAGGGATTATTTCCAATTGCATATTCCAGCCTTTCAATTTTATTTTCAACATGCGGATAGGTTAAATAATACATACCATTCCGTTTAAACATGTATGGGCCTTCCTTCAATCCTTTTGTTGGAAGTTCTCCAAGAATCTTTACTTCTGAATCAAGTTCCAGCATATTGGGTTTTAGCTTTGCCGCAAAAATATTTCCTGCCGACCAATAGAGATAGGCCTGGCCGTCTTTATCAATAAAAACATTGGGATCAATTCCACGAACTCCTTTGATGGGAGTTGCTTCGGGAGTATAAGGTCCCTCCGGTTTATCGGCTGTTGCAACACCTATCGTAAATCCTCTTCCAAAAGTAGCAGTGTCTTTTGGCGATGTAGGAAAATAAAAATAATACTTCCCGTTGCGTTCAATGCAATCCGGTGCCCACATGCTGTAGCTGTCAGGCCGTACCCATGGAACTTTATTTTGTGTTACAATCATTCCATGATCTGTCCAGTCGGTAAGATTTGCCGATGAAAACACATGGTAATCTTCCATACAAAACCAGCCCACACGGCCTTTGCCGGGTGTGGCAAGTATATCGTGTGAAGGAAAAAGGTAAACTTTGTCTCCAAAAACTCTTGCAGAAGGATCGGCAGAGAACTGGTTACGAATAATTGGATTTTGCGCATTCAACTGGTTGATGATTATCAATAGCAGTCCAGGCAGCATACCATATCTACCGGTAATTTTCATTTTGTGAAGTTTTTAGTTACTTGAGATAGATGTCATTCATCTGTATTATTTCGTATTCAATTGCAAGATGCTTACAGAGTAAGGCGGCAACCTGTGTTCAAAATTTTGTTTTACTCCCTTTATAACACTGGTTGCAGGAATAATTTTTTCAGGTTCGGTAATACTGTTCGTGTCTTCCGGTTTATCACCTTTGATCACAATAACATTTGCAGTTGCAGCAACTGTTGTGATTCCCTTCAAATTAATTTCAACAGATTGCTCTTTACCTGTTGTATTTACAAGTTTTAAGTACACTGCTCCTGTCTTCGTATCTTTTGTAGCTGAGTAAAAAACTGTTGGCACCGGCTTCGGTGTTGTTTTATCAGTACTGTCTCTTCTTGTCATTGGCCTGTCCTGCATCGGAATATTTTCTGCTGTTACAGGAACAATTTTATTGCCGAGGTATTGGCTGAAAAGTACCTGCACATAATAAGCCGGAGAGCCATAACTGTTGAGTGCATTGTATCCGATTAAATCCGAATCCCATTGCCATGCTTTTGGTGCAGTAGCAGTTGCAGTATTTACATTAACAAACAATGGTGCATAGCAAGACATGATGATGTGGTCTGAGTTACGTTCCATCCCCGTCATCCATGCAGCATCACCCAAGGCAGCAATTAAATTGGTGGTGGGAGCACCTTCTCTTGTTGCCCATTCGCCCACAAATATCTTAGGGCCTTTTCGGTCGTAGCTATCATATTGTGATGCATTGGCCCACATCTCCCAGGTGTTGCGGTAATAATGTTCATCAAGCACCGCAGGTTTTTTGCCGGATGTTACTTTTAATTTTGGATACTGTGCATCTGCAATGGTAGAAACACAAATTAATTGAGGATATTTTTTTTCAATGGCTTCTCTGAATTGCTGGAATCTTCCATCATAACTTCCAGACCTGTCGAACCAATCTTCATTTCCAATTTCAACATATTTCATTTTAAATGGTGCAGGATGGCCATCGGCTGCACGTTTTGCACCCCAGTATGTTTTTACATCGCCTGTCACATATTCTATTTCATCCAATGCGTCATCCACATAAGGCTTTAGCAATACACCTGCATCAATATGATCGCCATTTAATGAATATCCTGCATATACACCGAGCAATGGTTCAGCGCCAATATCTTCACACCATAATAAAAATTCAAGTAGTCCCATTCCATCAGTTGGGCGATAACCCCAGGAGCCTTTATGCCCTGGTCTCTGTTCCAATGGCCCCAGTGTTTGTTTCCATGGATATGCATCAGTAATCAATGGGCCTTCTAAAAAATTACCACCAGGAAAACGTAAAAACTTTGGTTTCATATCAACCATCATCTTCATCAGATCAGGACGGTTGCCATTGGGCCGGTTCTTAAATGTGGGAGGAAATAATGAGACAAGATTAAAATAATAAAGTCCAACACGGTTGGTTGAAATAACAAAACGGGCATCGGTGGTTGGCTTTACATCAGCAGCAGTGGCTAACGTGAGTTCATATTTTTTCCAGAATGCACTTTTAATAAGATTGACAGTGCCTGAAGCATATACTGTTTTTCCATCATTGCTTTCAATCGTAACTGTAATAGGCCCTGCTGTATTATTTTCTATGACAGGAAGCGGAGGCGTTTTAGGTTTTGGCTCCCACGGCCAACGGGGAGGCTCACTGCGGTCTGTTCCCTTTATATAAAATGATGCGCTATAAGTTGTGGAGGGTTTTACAGGAATGCCCCAGTAACCTTCATTGGCAATGCTTACTCTTCCATCGGCTTTTTCTACAGTAAGCCTCAAGCAGGCGGAAAGCACTCCATTTATAGCATTGCGGCGTTCATCATTCGGAACCTGTTCTTCGGCGGCTATTAATTTTATGCTTGCTTCTGCAGATGGATTGTTTTTTACAAGACTCCATCCTTCAGGCGAGGTTTTACTGTCTTTAAAAATTCGGTTTCGTATAAGCTCTGCATATAAGCCTCCATCGTAGGAGTGGTTGATTTCTTCTGTCATCAAACCATAGAGCATCGGACTCACCGTAGTTGTTGCTTTTGTAAAATCAAGCGTCAGTTTGGGAGTCTGGGCATGCAAACTAACAGCAACAACAGTTGATGCAAGAAACCATATACTCATTTTTAAACCGCTTTTTTTTAATCCTTTTATCATTATGTTTATTTTTTTGTGTCGAAAACTATTGTTACTATTTTTTTTTATAAAAACGCCGTGGGTAATTGATAAAAAGATCACGTGACTGTAGATAAAGTTGCCTGTTTTATTCAAACACGGCTACAAATCCATCATTTCCTTTTACAGTGATTTCCACTTTGCCATTCGCAGGCACAACTGTATTTTTTTTAGCAAAAGAAACTTCATTTTTTGTGCCTGTTTCGGTTGTTATTAATATTCCTTTTTTGGTTTTTAAAAAAGACAGATCTAATGAAAGGGTTTTTTCTACATCCTCCCCATTCAAACCTGCCACATACCATTTGTTACCTGCCCTCCTGGCTATCACATATAGTTTACCGGGAAAAGCTTCAATTAATTTAGTATCATCCCAACTGTTTGGAAGGCTTCTCAAAAAATCTTTTACATAAAGTGGTACATGTACCATTCCCTCAGGTGTTTCGGCAAAATGCTGAATGCCTGATAGAAATGCAACGGAAGTTGCCAGTTCAAAAGCCGATGTTGTAGTTTTTCTGATGTGTGGAATTTTATATAAACACATGGGTGTAAAATCCATCGGGTCGAATGCATTGCGAACCATGGCTACCATGATAGCATGTTGTGGATACAGATTTGCATCATTCTGATTAAAGGTAATCATCTCATACCCTTGTACCGCCTCTGTAGTCATCAAATTGGGATAGGTTCTTTGTAAACCCCTGGGTAATGTAGCTCCATGAAAATTCACCATCAGTTTATACGTTGCTGCATCGTCCAGGATGTCCTGGTAATAATTGATCATAGACTGTCCATCTCCGGCAAAGAAATCAACTTTAATTCCTTTGATGCCCATTTGCTGTAACCTTGAAAATTCTTTTACACGACTTTCATGTGTCAGCAATTTATCTTTGGGCGTCATCTTCACCGTATTCCAACTACCAGCAGAATTATACCATAAAAGAATGCCAACATTTTTCTGCCTTGCATAATCAACCAATAACTTTATAGAATCGTATCCGATGGTTTTATCCCACACTGCATCAATTAAACAATACTGCCAATTCATATCGGCGGCATAATCAATAAACTTTTTTTGTACGCTGTAAATTGTGGAATCATCTTTCTGCAATACCCAGCTCCAGGAAGCTTTGCCGGGCTTTATAAAAGAAGGATCAGTTTTCCTGGCGGGGAATGCCAGATCTGTACCAAGGGTAGATTCTGTGATCGTTTTCATGCTGCCAATCACAATAATTCTCCAGGGTGTTTTCCAGGGCAATTCAGATTCCGGGTTCAATGTTGCTTTACCATTGGTAAATACTTCGGGTTTCTCAGGAAAATTAATTTTATACTCATTGTCCGGAGAATACTGTTGCAGGGCGGTGCCGCAATACGTTCTTCCTAAAGCGGCTTCTGTAATCAGCATCCAGGCATCATTGTATTTAAACAATGCAGGGTACACCCATCCATTGGGACCGGGTGATGCTGTGCCGGTTGCAATATCAATTTTATAATGTGCTTCGTAAGATGGATTGGTATGTTCAAAACCTGTTTGTGCTTCGGTTTTGGGTTGCAGCCATGCTCTTGTGCCTTCATTGAAATGAAAACTGGTGGCTTCGGCAGTGATCTTTTTTACTTCAGTTGACTTTTCCGGAAACTCATACTGAAATGCAACACCATCATTTGATACCCGGAAGATAATATTCATTTTTTTGCCGGATGCAGTTTTAGTTTCAAATACCCGCTGCGTTGCGGTATAATTGATGTTCTTCTTTTTAGCATTCAGCATGGTATAACTATCCTTCACCGTTACAGGCGCTGAAACTTTTATGACTTGTAAATTTTTTGAGAAGTCTTCATCTTCTCTTACTATGCCCAGCTTTGAATTTTGCAAAACAAGAATGCCCTTATAAGAAACAATATAGCTCGCTTTTGCAACATCACAGGTGACAACGATTTTTTTATCAGGGCTGCTGACGGTAATGCCAGGCTGTTGGGCATAACAGGCTCCAATGCAACTGAAGATTATTGACACTAAAAGAAATCGTTTCATAATTGTTTTTTAATTTTATTTTATAGGATTAGATACAAGGTTCGCAAATACTTTTTAATAATGAGTTAGAGCTTATTTACTTCTTTGCCTTGATACAAAGAAGTAACAAGAAAAATCAAGGCTACGGGAATAAAAGCTAAAAATTTATATGATGTCTAAAATGAAATTAAGTCCGATCATTTGAAAATTATTAGGCATCCGTGCGACTTACAAGCTAATAGCAAAGCCGTACTTCAGTAACATTATTTCATTTCTTAACGCCATCATATAAATTTTCTTAACGCAATTTTTTCCGAGGCCGTTGCAACAGCTTTAATGACAATCCATAAATAGGCAATATCCATTTTGTTTTGAGAAGGATGTACCTAATCCTATTATTTTAATCCGGTTATTTTATCGGTTATATGAAAATAATCAAAATCAGCGAAGCCTCCCGTATTTTTAGTGGCATAATTAAACAATGCAAAACGATAGCCGATGAACTGCGGAAT
>JAVHOI010000284.1:0-36649 GCA_036169975.1 Ferruginibacter sp.
TAAATAGTTAGCCCTTACTGCATGGCCATTTACTTCTTTCATTTGCCGGAAAGGAAGCCTGTCTGAATTATCATCAGTGCCTTCAGAAAGCCCCCTTATGTCAATTAGTTTCTTAACTAATTCCAAATACTTTTTCTCACGGGTGGTTCTGTACAATTCTGTAAGTCCCATGTAGTGCGAAGGACAAATAGCATTGCGTGACTGCTCCGGAGATGCAACCGCATAAAATCCTATTAAAAAATCCGCTGCTTTCTTTGCTATATCCAACATGGCTGTTTTTCCTGTGGCACGGTAATGCACACACGCCGCAGTCATCAGGTGGCCAAAATTGTAAGCTTCAAAACTCAGCTTGTCATCAAACATTTCTTTTTTACCGCTCCTGCGTTGTTCGATGATTGATTTGGTATAAATGTATCCATCCTCTTTTTGCGCTTTGGCAATTACCGCGATGGCATCATCCATTATTGCATCCAGTTCTTTATTCTTTGTTGTCGCATACAATGCGGCTACCGCCTCAAGGGTTTTATAAAAATCACCATCGTGAAAAGAGGGGCCACGAAAGCGGCCGGTATCTAATCCGGCAGCCACTTTAAAATTTTGATATGCAAAGCAAATGTCTTTGCTGGTGTAGGTTTCCCATAAATGAGGCACCATTGAATCACGGCAAACAGTAAATCGCTCAGCCCAAAATCCTTTAGTCCACTTCACATCATTTATGCCTGTGCTGCTCAATTTTGCATACCTGCTTTGTGATGTATTGACAAGCCCTGTATGTTGTGCATTTGCAATTGCAGATAATAAAATTGAATACAATATTAAAACAGTTTTTTTCATGATAATTTTTAAAGGCGCTTCAATTATTTAGCTAAAGCCAATTCAAAACACCTTGTTATCCCCGGCCTGAAGGCGTGGGCAATTGATTAAAAAACTTTATAATTAATTACATACTCCACCCCCGGTTGAATAGAAATCCAGTAAACACCTGCGCCTGCGGCAGCTACAGTTAAATTTTTACCGGTTGGTTTGCTTTTACTTTTGATATGTAAAGTCCCTGCTCCTGCAGCACCTTTTATTTTAATTTGACTGGTGCTGCAATACAACTCTATATCGCCATTGGGTGTAGGCACTTTGCCCTGCATCCATTGCAGGCCGCCTAACTGAGGTTGTATCAAATAAGTTTCATAACCAGGTTTGGTTGGACTAACCCCCAGGTAATATTTTCCCAATAAATAAACAGGGCTTGCCCCCCATGCATGACAAAGGCTTTTACCAAACTTACGGCCATACATCGCAAAGTGTTCTGTTCCTATTTTTGTGGGATTGTATTCTTCCCAAAAAGAAGTGGCACCCAGGTTGAGCATGCCACCCCAATAGGATTTCATTTCTTTTAATACGTAGGCTTGTTCTCCCATGGCACAAAGAGCTTCCAGTTCGTAAAAGCGCATATACGGCGTGGTGATTTTTTGTATGGAATCATTTAATAAAACGTGTTGTTTAACTGCAAGTTTCTGCTCATCCGTAAAATAATTAAAGAAGATGCCAAACATATTTGCATACCGGGTTACATTTTCCGTCTGTTTGCCATCTACCCAGCTATGCACCAGGGCATGCTTTTGATTGTTCCAGTAAATTGAAAATATTTTTGCCTTTAAATCTGCAGCCAGCTTTTTATAATCAGCAGCATGCGTTTGTTCATTGGCAATATCCGCACACAATGACATTGTTTCCAGGCTTCTTGCAAATAACATTTGCTCAAAACTAATTTCACCTTTCTTGCTTAATCCGGCAGCCCAGTCAATAAATGTCCAGTCGCCGGAAAGGCCCTCTACTAAACCATTTTTATTACGGCGGCTTAAACAATACTCCATAAAGCTTTGCATGCGGGGATATAGCTGTTCAATAAAATTTTTATCACCACTAAACAAATAATAATCGTACACACTGATGAACCAGTAAAAAGTGTAATCCAGTATAGTATTGATATGACTGGAAATGGGATTCTTACCCCGCAGTGCCATGATGGTTCTTTTTACCGTAGCATTATCAAAATAAGCATAGTAGTTCATCAGGTAACTTTGCGAAGCATCACCACTCCATACCCAACGGTCTCTTTTAATCCCGTCAATAAAAAACTCTCTTGTATTTAACGCCAATGTGTATTTAGCCACATCGTAAATCTTATTTACCTGTTCATCCGAGCAGGTGAAACTACCTCTTTGTTTTACATCCGCAAATTCGTACAACATGCTTGCGGAATCTATCCTGATACCGCTATCACAAATAATGTTCACATAACGGAATGCTTTGGATAAAACCATTACCGAATCTACCCGTACTGGTTTTGTAAATGAAAGCCTGTCAAGTGTCATCGCTTCATCCACAGACAACGCTTCTTCTTTTGATTCGCCGTAATACAGGGAAATTTTTCCGCTGCCTTTTATGCCATGCAGTTTTACAAAGCCAAAAGTTTCTTTACCAAAATCAACCAGGTATTCATTTTTATTTTTAACGGTTGTAGCAGCCCATAATGATTTGGTTGGCAATTTGAATGCGGAAGGTGGTTGTAAAGGATCATTAAAATTCCAACTTCCTGCGTTTAACCATTTGGTGGCGGAGATATCCGATGTCTTACCAGTTTCGTCTATCCATTCCTTGTCTTCGAAAGTTACCAGCCAGCTTGCATCGGATACAATTGATTTGCCCTGTATAAAAATGGCCGGCACATTGGCCTGGTTCCAGACCTTTACGTTTATTTTATGCTTTCCTGCCGGCACCGTTATTTTATCAACGCCGGTTTCAAATGCATTGCCATCCAATTTTAAATTGAATGTTCCTTCTGTATAAACCGTAATTTCTTCCGGCGCATTTAAATCAAATACTTTATGAAAATCCATCAGCACATAATGCGCATCCATTTTCCAGAAGGGAGGGAAAAACGTATTACGGTCGGTGCGGCGGTTCTGCATCTTATTATTCAGCGATATTTCAAAATCACCGGGATACCATATCCAGGTGGCCTTTTGGGCCTCACTTACCAATCCCCAAAGGAGTAAAATAGATGTATATATTAAACCCTGGTAAAACCTCACCCCAACCCCTCTCCAAAAGAGAGGAGCTTTAGAACCTGCTGGTGCAGTGGTTATTAAATTTATTGAAAAGCTACTTTTTACGTTGGCCGAATAGCGTTCAAAATGCTGAACGGAGCGTCGCCACTGATGCTTAATAGTAGCGCTAAAGCTGGTATCAAAATTATCTATATTCATTTATAAATTGATTTAAAACCCATTAAAGAAAATGTATAAACCTATCATTACGATTATTAATGCTATCCATACTTTCCAAACCAGTTTGGTTGGTTTGGCTATAGTGCTTTTGTCAATAATATGAGCAGTAACAGGTCTCCTGTCCAACAATGAAATGAGGGCGGCGGTAATAAATAAAAAAGCGAAAATTAAAAATGACAGCACCAGGTAATGCGGCCAGAAATGATAATCTTTTGCCGGGAAAACCCATAGGTATAATACACCAATACCGAGGCTGATAGCGGATCCTATGGATAAAGTAAAGTTGACGGCTGTACGTGTGGTGCGTTTCCAGAATACGGCTAACAAAAACACTACGGCTAATGACGGTGCGATAAAACCAAGCACTGCCTGAAATACATCGAAGAGATTTAATCCTTTGATACTGTCTATAGCAATGGCCATCATGATGGCGAATAAACAACCGGCGAATACAGTAATGCGGCCTACTTTAATGATTTGTTTATTGGACGCCGGCGGGTTTATCTTTTTTACATAAATGTCTGTTGTAAACACTGCGCTTAATGCATTGAGTGAAGAACCAATGGTGCCAACAAGTACAGCAATCAAAACAACAATTACCAATCCATTTAATCCGGAAGGAAACAAATTGGTCACCAATGTCATGTAGGCTTCATTAGGGTCTTTTAAGTTAGGAAATAATTCATAACATAAAATACCGGGAACTATAAATAAGGGAAGTGATACTATTTTTAACCAGCCTATGAAGCCAACGCCGAGTTGCCCCTGCTCCAAATTTTTTGCCCCCAATACAGACTGCACCATTGCCTGGTCGGTACAAAAGAAAGCAACTGCCACCACCGGGTAGCCTAACAGAATAGCGTACCAGGGATAATCAGGATCGCTGGCAGGGCGGATTAAATTCCAGTATTCCCTGGGCGCCTTGTGAAACAATTCGGAAATGCCGCCAACTTTATTAATGCCTATAATAGTAAGCAACAATGAAACAGCGATGAGCAATATCATCTGAAACACATTTACTTTGGCGATGGCTTTTAACCCGCCGGCAAACGCAAACAAACCTGCAAATAACACCAGCACAATTACGGATTGCCACATGGGTATGCCTAATATTTGCCTTACTAAAAACCCTCCTGCAAATAAACCCAGCGATAACCAGGAGATTAAAATTTTAATAAGCGCATACCAGGCCAGGATATTCCGGGTGCCGTCGCCATAACGGTTACCCATAAACTCCGGCATGGTAGTTACCTTGTGGGCGAGATAACGTGGTGCAAACACCATTGCCAGTAAAAATAAAAAGATGAATGCGTACCATTCAAAATTACCGGCTACGATACCCGTAGTGTAACCAATACTGGCAAAGGCCAATAACATGGATGGGCCAACATTGGTACCCCACATATTAAAGCCGATGCTTGACCAGTTGAGTGAATTACCTGCCAGAAAAAGTGTTTCGTCATTGTTCTTCTTTTCACCAAAACTGGCTTTGTACCCTATCATTAATAGTATCAACAGGTACGCTCCCACTATTACGAAGTCAATTGTTTGGAATTTTGAGAGAATAGTGTTCATGCGGTGGGTGGTGAGGAATGAGTGTTGAGTAATGAATCAGATAACCCGTAACCATCCAGGATATCTTTAACTTTAACGGGCAGGCCTGTTTGCAAACTTTTATCCATTGCCTGCAACAATGCGATGGTTCCAACAGCTTCTTTCATATCCGGATAGGCAGGTGTATTGTTTGCAATGCTACCTGCAAAATATTCCAGGTAATTCTGGTACTCTCCGGCATGATGGCTTTGGCCCTCAAACCGGAAATAGTATTTCAGTTTGGCATCGCCCCAGGTTATTATTTTTTCTTCCCCTTCTTTGGTGGTGACTGCATATCTCAATTCATGATAGTCCGCCTGGCTGGCACCTTCCGATCCTCTTAAGATGCAGGTCATGCCACTATCGCGGGTGGTGGGTTGTATCGGTCCCGTATAACTTCCACTTACCCTTGCAATCCTTCCATCAGTTGATTTTAAAATAAAATGCATGGTGTCTTCATTTTTCAAACCGGCATTTTTTCCATTGGCACTGATCATACCATAGCCCATTACTTCCTCAATGTCGGGTAAATAATATCTTATAAAATCAACAGGATGACTTAAACCTCCATATAACCATTTGAATGATTTTTCGAGTGCCCATTTCTTCTCTAAAAACCAACGATGGTCTGCATTGTAATGGCTCTCAATTGTTATCAGTTCTCCGATTACACCTGCTTCATAATCTTTTCGTTGTCTTTTATAGGGTTCAAAGAAACGGGAACTTTGCCCTACGAAAACCCTTTTACCCGTTTTCTCCTGCAGTTCAATCAATTCTTTTGCTTTACTTAAGCCATCAATAAATGGTTTGGTACATACCACATGTTTGTAATGCAACAAAGCCTGCTTTACGTGTTCGACATGTAAATGGTCGGGCGTGTAAATGGCAATGATGTCAATTTCGGTATCATTCAGCATGTCTTCGTAACGCATTGTATAATTTTCAAAATTGAATTCTTCACAGCGGCGTTTGCACAATTCTTCATTTACATCACAAATGGTTTTAAGCGTAATCATTTTGCTTTGTAATGCAGCCGACATAGTGCTTCTGCCTTCACCTAAGCCGAGTATTCCAATATGTAACATGTCATTTTAATTTTTAGAATTGTCAATTTGTTTTAGAATCACCCAGGTTTCCCCTTTTTTCGTGCCTTTAATCCCTTCCTGGTACTGGCTCATGATTTTATTCCATTCCTTTACCCGTGGATTATTCTCTGTTGTTTTAGGATTAAGGTGATTGAGCCTCTCCCCTTTTGGAATGCTTATTACCAATACAAGTTGCCTTTCGTTTCTGAACAATAACAATTGCTGAAAACCTGCATTGCAAAAGCCTTTGGCGATCTCCGGCCATTTTTCAAATTGGATGGCGTGGTAATTCAGATATTTTTTTTGCAACTTTTCACCGGCCACCAGGTTTGCAGTTAGCAAGATATAATCCCATTCTTTCACGGTGTTTTTATCATCGCAATATTTCCGGTTGAATTCATAGAATAAATCCTGATACACTTTAACCTGAGTATTGGGAAAATTATTCTGCAATCTTCCCTGCATCACTAAAACATCCTGCACTTTTTGAAACAATACACAATGATTTTGCCATTGGTAGATGGCGGCAGTATCCATCTTATTTTGCTGCAGGATTTGTTTCAATTTTACCAGGTCAATTGTTTCGCCTTCTTTGGCGACCAGTTCCAGCACTTCATTTCTTTCTTCATTGATAAGCTGGTGATTGCTATTGGCTGCTTTTTCCTTCAACAAAGATTGATATCCGATTTCCAATCCTGCTCTTTGCTTTATCATTTCATTCACCTGCGGACCATTATTGTTCCACTCATTACCGGGACCATTGGCATTCTGCAAATATTTTGGGGAAGGTGTCCAGTTGTTCTTTACGCCAAACCAGGAAGATCCTTCATCGGTATAGAGATAAAACCAGTGGGTAGGTAAATGCGGATATGGCGCTTTGTAAATACTGTCAATATAATTTTCGCTGATGACCGAACCCGGTTGCGCACCCAATGTATAAATACCTCCACAATCATAATTGTGCTTTCCAAAATGATGTATTTTATTGGCAATGATTTTATTGTTTTTCATTACATTGGCCGTTGAGCTCCAGCCCCAGCCCATGCTGATGCCGGTATAAGAAACGTCTTCTATTTCATTATGTTCAATGGAGGTGTTTCGGGTATAACCGGCGCCAATACCCACACAGCCCCAGTCTTCGTTTGTCGCATCCGTAATAAGGTTATTACTGATGTGCATGCCGCTACAAACTTCTCTTTCGTCTTTGGGGTTATAAGGCAAATGAATTTCAGTTGCTTCATCTGAAAAAACACCGGCAAGTATTGCGGTACCGCCAATGTCTTTAAATAAATTCCCTTTGATGAGATTATCATGCACCCCTTTATTATAATCAAGACCCGTTGATGCTAAATGTTCAAAACGGCAATTTTCAAACCCTGTTTCTTCGGCAAAAGAAACTTCCACTGCGGCAGCCGGCCTGCCCACCCATGCCTGGTTCTCCAATGTTTTTTTATCGGCCGTGCCGGGAATTTTTAATTTATACGCATCCAGCATATACATGCCTGCCTGGTGAGGCACATGTCCGTATTGTGATGGGCGCAACCAGCCGGCATGCTGAAAAGAAATGCCTTTAAAAAAAACATTTGAAACAGGATGATCAATTGTTCCTTCTATTTTTACCAATGTTTCCAAAGTGGGTGCGATAACAGTAGCAGTCAATAAATTTTCATTATTGCGTGGCCAGTAATAAATTTTGTGATTTGCGATGTCTAAATACCATTCACCGGGTTCATCTAAAAACTGAATGGCATTGGTTAAATAAAATGAGGAGTTGCCGGTTTCTTTTGAAATCCAGGGAGCAGGCCATGGATGCTCACTTTGTATCCTGCTTTCGGGTTGATGGAAATATAATTTGGTACTGTTACCCTGCACTTCAATTTTTTTAATACGCAAGATTGCCACTGCCCACCATTGATGAATAAACATTTCCACACCTTGAACATTTTGAATCAACGGAAATTTTGGTGTTGGTATCCGGCAGGTTTGCTCTTTTTTATTCCAGGATAAAATGCGGTTCATTTGATCTCCGTTACTGTCTTTTGCCCTAATGGCCTTTTGATCATTTATCCATAATTGCCTGAATTCAAAATCTCTCCCACCAATCAAAGGAACATCCGCCATCCAAAGTTTACCGCTGGCTGCTTTTGCCGAACCCTTAATATTCGTTGCAACTTTTGTCCAGTTGTTAATTTTAATACCACCACTCAAAACCGGTTGTTCACCAGCAGCGGCTTCAATCCATGTTGGACTATCACCCGTACCCGTATCTTCGGGTCGGATGAATACTGTTTCGTCCAGAAAATAATTTCCACCACGTAGGATGATATGAATACCGTTATTAATAGATGGGTCTTTCAATCTGCGTAATTCCCTTACCTGGCGCAATGCGGCATGCAGGGTTGCTTTTGGCTGTGATATTATTCCGGTATTCGTATCATTGCCATTTGTAGCCACATAAATTTGACCGTATCCTTTGTAAGGGAAAAATAAAATAATTGTAGCATAAAAATAAGAGGGCAATCGTATTGTCATTGCAAGGTTATAATTTTTGTCGTGATGCAAACGCCTAAAAACAAGCAGGTAAATGTATAACAGGAATGACCCTCAAAAAAGGGCAATTTTTACTATTGTGATGGATAATTTTACTAATTTTTTTCACCCGCCGCTTAAGGATGCGAAGTTTTGTTACCTGATAAAAAAATTTACGAAGTAAAATTTTAACCTATAAAATGGTTTGAAAAATAGATTTTAAGTAAGCTGTATTCGCTCTATAATTTCCCTTTACGTCTTTTGGTTTGGTGGTATCACGGCTCCGCTCTATTACCAGCCATCCGGTCCATTTCATTTTATCCAAAGTCTTTTTCACTTTTAGCATATTAATCTGCGGGTCGTTTTGCAACCATACACTGTCTTTATTGGTGCAATGTATCATGGCTATATTTTTACGGCCTAATATTTTTAATTCTTTATATAAATCTCTTCCTTCTTTTAAGGGGTTGGAAAAATTAAAATAGATTTTTATCGCCGGTGAATGTATTTCTTTCAGCAGGTACACTTCTTCATTTGCAGACAAGGCCGTTTCAATTCCAATCACCACACCCGCTTCTTCCGCCATTCTTCCGGCCACTTTTAAACGGGCTACTACAGAATCCCTTACCTCCGGATTTTTCCTTAAATCGCATTGCACACCAAGGGGAAGAAATGCCACTTTTACATGCATCAATTTCATGGTATTGATGCAATCTTCAATTGACTTTTTATATTCGGTGCGGTTACAAAAGGATTGTGCATAATATCCTGTCATGGCAAGCGAAAATATTTCCAGTTTCAATTCTTTTGCCTTATCTAAAAACTGTTTACGGATGGTATCGTTGAGCAATTGATTTTCAAAAGTTGGCCGGTTTCCCAGGCCACCCATATCCACCTCCACCCCATCGGCGCCTATCTGTTTGGTTAAAGTGATTGCGCCCAGTTTTTGACGCTTCAATAACATGAGGTCAATCAGGCCAATTTTGTAGCGGGGTTCTTTAACTGTTTGCGCATTTACAATTATTAATTCGGAGTTTAACAATAGCGTTAGCGTGATTATGTTTAACAGGCGATATGTGTTTTTCATACTTTGTTTTTTTGTTGCCGGTTATTTATTTCTGTTACCGGCATTTGTATTTTAATTGAGCTGCATTGGCGACAGTTTATCCCGTATTTTAATCGGGACTCCGTTCAACGGTGGTTTTTCATGGGAGCATGTGTGCAGCAGGCGATACCTGCGGCTTACATCGGGCTACACCCAACATCGGGCTTAACTCGATGTTTTTACCAGTCGCCATTTCAGCGCTTTGCTTTTTTTGTTTCGTTGGTGAAAACTTTTTCCAATTTTTCAAAACCATGGATCGCATTGGCAGGTAATTTTTCACCCTTATCTCCAAATACATACATCGCTTCTTCCTTTTCAATGGTAATTTTTGATTCATCTATATTTCCTTTTTCATCCTGAATTGCTTTTAGATTAAGGTTTAAATAACTGGCCAAAAATTTATATACAGCTATTCTTTTATTGATACCAAAATCATGTTTCTCCAAAGGAAGATGTACATTTTCCACATTGCCGGTTTTATTATAATATCCATAAATTTTTTGCAGGTAAGGAAAATCGTGCAATGGCATTTTATCCGTCCAGTCGCCGCCATTGCTAACCAGTAGTTGTGGCCGGGGAGCAGCCATTGCTGCTATTTCAACATTATCGGTACGGTTGCCGCAATCATGTACCGGCAAACCACTCTCGCAGGGACAGCCACCATAAAAATAGGAAGACAGCGATACCACCGGTACACTCACCTTTATCCTTTCATCAATGGCGGTAAGCAAGATCGCATGAGTGCCTGCACCTGATCCACCGGTAATGGCTACCCGATTGGTGTCTGCATCTTTTTGCGAAAGTAAATAATCAAGTATCCGGATACTACCTAAAACCTGTATAGCCATAGCAAGACTTCTTCGATGGTCTTCCGGTTTAAATTGCAGCAGGGATTCACCCCATGCAAACAAGTCGTAACTAAATGCCATGGCGCCCATCCTTGCCAATGCGGCACAACGGTATTGGCAATCGGGGCGATAGCGTTGCTTTTCCCAATGCCCGTCAGGATTTAAGATGACCGGTATTTTTCCTTTGTATTTTGCCGGTTTATATAATGAACCATTGATGTATAAACCGGGCAAAATTTCTATTGCGATATTTTCAACCGTATAACCATTCATTTTCCGTTTGGTGGTCATGATCGGTTTTGAATTGGGCGCCGGGGGTACGGAAGATAATTGTAAAGCTTCCAGTAAACATGGCTTTAATAACTGTTTCCTCCTCTCCCATTCATCCAGGTTATGATATTGCTCCGCTATTCTATCCAGTTCGGCCCAGCCTTCGTCTACCTGCCAGCGGTAGTATTCGTAATTACTTAATTTGTATACCTTGTCTTTTTCTTTCTTCACTTTCAGATCCAGTGGTGCCAGCACATTACCCAACGTAACTTCCACATCATTCCGGTAACGCCAGTCGGCATAGTTTACCCATTTTCCCCGGACCATTGAGTCAGCATATTTTATTTTTACGCTGAATTTTTTTTCAATGTCAGTCAGCACTTCCTTCAATGGTTTTTTATAGGCATCATCGGTGTTTTGCGCAGGCAATGTCATCATCAATGCAATGCAATAAAAGAGCAATAGTGTTTTTCTCATATAATTTTATTTATGCGGCCTTTCCATAACAGCTTTTATCAGTAAAATTTCGTTTGTTATGATGAGATGCCTGTTTCACCATTCATCATTTACAAATTTTAATCATCACCTGGGTTCGCATTATACATCTCCTGTCCAGGCCAATGGCCATTTTCAATTTCCTTCAATTCCAGTTTTGACGGATCTATTTTAACATATTTGATCCTTTCTCTCCTCCATGTGTACACTATATGCACCATGCCGTCATTTGATTGTATCACAGATGGATAAGAATACTGGCCTACCGGAGAATCTTCCAATATTAAGGCGGCCTGCCAGATAATACCATCTTTGGAAACCGCCACATTCAAAGGTGTTCTGGCGCCTTTTCCATTCGGCAGGTCGGCAGCAGGTTTTACGTGATTAAATACCAGCAACTGTCTTCCATCTTTTAGCGTTACCGCATCCGTTCCTGAATTGTTATTGGGCAAGGCCGAAGCCTGCATAAGGCTCCATGTTTTCGCTCCATCGCTGCTCCAGGATTCATTGATTGTTCTGTTCCTGCTTCTGCACAAAACCTGCATCCTTCCATCCGGGTAAGTTAAAATACTTGGCTGTATTGCGCTTATGATTTTCCCATCATTGATCGGACTTGTTTTATACCAGGTCTTACCAAGATCAGGAGTAATTTCAAAATGTACCTTCCACCCGTTTTTTTCCGTGCTGGAAGGGCAGATAAGGTTTCCATTTACCATCACCGGTTTATTTTTTATTGGACCCAGGAATCCTTCGGGTAAGGCTTCCCGTTGGCTCCAGGTTTTACCGTTGTTTTTTGATCGCATCATCCAGCCCGTCCAGCCTGCTACATTGGGGCCGATTTTATAAAACAACAACAGGTCGCCGCCCGGCACCTGGTATAGCACAGGATTATAGCAGGCATACCGTACACTATCATTGATAATACCATCCGCAACTTTAACCGGGTTGCTCCAATGATTATTGACTAAATGACTTGTCCAGATGCATACATCTTTATTACCTTCTTTGGTGCCACCGAACCAGGCGGCAACTAATCCATCATTGGTTTCAGCAATTGTAGCAGCATGGCTTTCGGGGAAAGCAGCCTCATTAAAAATGAACTCATCTTTTAACACCCCTTTTTTGAAAGTAAAATCAGATTCAAAGAAGTAACTGCCCGAACCAATTTCAAACACAGCATGGCTACCCTCCATTTTTATAAACCTTACTTCTTTACTTTTACTAACGGCCTTCCCGTTTTCCATTACTTCTTTTGCTGATGATGCAGGAACATAAATGGTAGCAGTGTTATTGGCTGGAATGGTAATATGCCATCTGAAGTTCGTACGCCTCTTATCCATCACCCAATTACTTTCAATATTTCCATATACTGATTTGTAAGAAGCATTTACAAAATTCAACCCATCTACCTGTTCAGGCTTCATGATGATTTTTTTAAATGCAACTTCTTTATCATCTGATTTAATACCCGCTAAATTTTCATAGTACCAGATCAGCAGGTCGCCCAGCAGCATTACATGATTCTGGGAATTCATTTGAGGATTAGCAGTATTGCCATTCCATAATTCCCAGATGGTGGTTGCGCCGTTTTCCACCATATAGCCCCATCCGGGATAAGATTTGCCGGAAGCCAATGTGTAGGCGATATCCGAACGCTGGTGATCCGTAAGGCTACGCATCAACCACTGGATGCCAATAACACCGGTGCTGATATGCATGTGATTTTCAATCTTTATTTTGTTGTAAATATTATTGAAAACTTTTTCTTTTACACTATCGGCCACCATTCCAAAATACAAAGGAAGTATGTTGGCTGTTACTGTATTGTTATCGTAATAGTTCTTTTGCTTGTTGAAGAATTTTTTATTGAAAGCCAGTTTTATTTTTTCCGCCAGTTCATTGTAAGCATTAATATCGGCTTCCTTGCCGACTAATACCGCGAAGCCTTTCATGTACTGCAAAAGCTGGTAGTAATATGCCGTTGCGATCAATGCTCCATTGGTTGTTCGTAAACTGTCCTTTGATTTGATTAGTTCAGGGGATTCGGGTGGTACGCACCAATCGCCATATTTATCTTTTGTGAGGATATTGTTCTCCATGTATTTCTCCCGCATATAATCCATCCATTTTTTCATGGAAGGATAATGCTTTATGATGGCTTGTTTATCACCAAACTGCCGGAACAGCATATTGGCGACCAAAATATAAGTGCCTGGCCAGGTAACATTATCGCTGTAATAATTCCAAAATGCGGGTGCCACATCCGGAATTGAACCCTCTTCCGTTTGGGATTGCTGAATATCATCCAGCCATTTCGCATACAGCTTCGCATTATCAAACAAATAGCTTTCACCTGTAGATCCGGTAGCTCTGTCGCCCAGCCAGGGTTGCCGCTCATTACGTTGCGGACAATCTACAGGCATGCCTTTATAATTTGATGCGATGCCCCACCAGGCATTCCGGTAAATATGGTTGATCGTTTCATTGGATGTTTGAAAGCTGCCGGTAGTTTGCAGATCATCATATATCATTTTACCTTCAAAATCCTGAACGGTTGGGGTACCGGGAAAATTATTGATCTCTACATACCGGAATCCATGGTACACAAAAGATGGTTGCCAGGTTTCCGTTGCTCCCCCTTTTAATGTATATACATCAGTAGCTTTTGCATCCCGAAGGTTGGCTACATATAATTCTCCCCCAGCCTGCAGGCTTTCTCCAAAACGAAGCTTTACTTTTTCACCGCGTTTGCCCTGCACCGACATCTGTATCCAACCGGAAAAATTTTGTCCCATATCCAGGATGAATTTGCCATTGTTTAATTTCTTTATCCTTACGGGTTTAATAACTTTCATCACTTTCATAGGTTCAATCATCTGAGCCACCAATTTGCCTCCCGGAGCATTTACCAGTTCAGGCTCCCCCCATTTGGCATCATTAAAACCGGGAGCAGTCCATCCCTGCATTTCTTTGGTGGCATCATATTCTTCACCATCATATTCGTTATTGGTTCTGATAGGGCCGTCAACATCTTGTCTCCACGACTCATCACTAATGATTGTTTTACGGCTGCCGTTTGTATATTCGATCTCTAACTGAACCAATATTTTCGGATAGCCGAAAGTGTTGATCTTTTTAGGTTTATAATCCTGGCGCATGGTGAAAAACCTGCCGTTGCCCAAAACTGCCGCAATCACATTTTCACCTGCGTTTATTTGATTGGTTACATTATAGGTATTGTATAAAACCGATTTCCTGTAATCGGTTGGAGAAGGAACTAAAACATTATTTGCGGTTGATTTATTCCCATTGATATATAATTCGTATAATCCTAAACCTACTATATATACCGTAGCTTTTTTAATTCCCGTTGCAGATTGAAATGGCTTTCTGAAATACCTCGCAGACAACCGGGAGAACTGTTTAATGCTATCCCATGAAGAACCATGATCATAGCCGATCCATTTTGCCTGCCAATCATTTTTATCAAGCAGGCCGATAGTCCAGTAAGCAGTTTCAGCAGAAGATGCCCCACCCTTATTGGTTGTAATAACTACTTTCCAATAACAGCCCGCCCGGCTTCCCAATTTTTTTCCTGCATATTCCACATGGATTGATTGATCAGAAAATACTTTTCCTGAATTCCAGTAATCGGCCTCTCCCCTGTCAAGCTTTTCTTTGGTGGACGCCACCATTACCTGGTAAGCTGTTTGATGAACATTTCTTTGATTGGATATTATTTCCCAGCTTAAACGCGGAGTTATAACATCAATACCCAAAGGATTTACCAGCATTTCGCAACGAAGGTTTTTTATGCCAACCTGTGCGGATAATGAAAAACTGATTAGACCTATTAACAGCAGGAAAATTAAATTGTATAGGATGGCTTTTTTCATTGTTCTTTTTTTCGATGGCATTTTCATTTTATTGGTAATACTTTCTTTCTTTGGATGGACTTCACCCATCTCTGTTTTAAATCGTCCATTCAGGGCTTACTTACTCTAAACCAGATATTATTTAATCCCTGAAAAATCAAAATACAAAACCATGATCAATGCTCTTGCCGGATCTTTTTCGTAATCATAAAAAATATTTTTCATGCCCATTGGGCCGGTTGTTTCGTTCCTTTGCGTTTTGGTGCCAATGCTGCTGATGCCCTGCATAAAAGAAATATCGCCAGATGGAAAAATAAGTTCATAATTATGCCACAGATCGGTTTTCGGCGCAGGGGTGAACAAACGGAAAAACAGGTCCTCATTTTCGGTGTACACAGTAAATGCCTGGCAAGTGGTAATAAATTTGCATCGGTACATATTACTGTAATAGCCTTTAAACTCAGGATAGTTCCAGCTTTCGCCCGTTTCGGTACTGTTGTAGCCCTTTTTCCAAATGCCGAATTGATTTCCTTTCATACGGTTTTTCCATACCCGGTATGGGCCATTGCCCATATACTCTACCTCTTTGATTTCCTTTTCAGGAAAAGAAAAATTTACACCAACCAATGATGTAAAATATTCAGCGGGAAAATAATTCACCTTCATCCTGATGATACCCGATGGAAAGATGGTCCATTGCAAATGGTTGTAACTTTTCTTTTTGTCGTATGTTGATTCAATTATTAAATTACCCTCGTCAATATGATGTGTAAAGTTTTGAAAATTGTTTGCGCCTTCTTCAATTACCGGCCCGTTATTAAAAGGGATAAGTCCTTTTAGATTTTGAACCTTTTGCAAAACACCTGAATATTTATTTATTTCGATCATTACACCATTTGCATTAACTGAATAAACAGAATCTTTTTCAATTAATTGAATCTCGCTTTTGCCTGTAAAAACCAATGCAGCCTTCGCAATGTCCGCCGGATGCACAATAGGAAAACTCCAGGTAAATATTTCTTTACCATCAAACCCTTTGGCAGTTACATACAATGCATCAAACCAGTGCCATGATCCTGGTAAAACCAATTTCAAATTTCCTTTTTCATTTGGCCTGATATCGGGTGATATGATATTACCAATTTTAAAAGATGCTTTGCCTGCATCCATATCGTCAAATTTAGCCAGCTTCCAGCTAAACTTGCATTGATCAAGATTGGTATAATGATAACGGTTCTCAATATTAAATTGGCCATCAAATTTTTCCGTAATTTCTTTGTGTTCAAAATGTACCGGGCTCCATATTTCCTTTATCGCAAAATAACTTCCTTCCTTTTGATGAAAGGGGCCTACAATACCATCTGCTCCACGATTACCATCAGTATCAATCATGCCGTTTTTATCGGTACGTAATACCCCCGCATCCGCAAAATCCCATAGAAAACCTCCCGCACTTAATTGATTCTTCCACATGGCTTCCCAATAATCTTCCAGTCCTGCACCATGCCCGCCATCATACAATCCATGCAAAAATTCTGTTGGCATTACGATTTCATGCCCATGATTGTAATTGCCAATCCCATAATCATATTCCCGGTAATGCTGGGTTTCAAAACCACCAAACAATTGCCAGGGATGAACTACAGGGCGTCGCTGAATATCATTTCCCCGGAACAAATGATCAAGTTCAGGGTTGTGCCCACCTTCATTTCCGTTTGACCAGAAAATTATGGAGGGATGGTTCACATCATGATCCAGCATCTCTTTCACAAGCTTTGTTCCGGTAGGTGTATCATAATTGCCATGCCAGCCCGCCAGTTCGTCCATTACGAATAAACCCAGTGAATCACAAACATCCAGGAAATGATCATCCGGCGGATAGTGGCTCATCCGTACAGCATTCATGTTCATGTCTTTCATCAACAACACATCGTTGATGCTTATTTGTTTACTCGTTGTTCTGCCGCTTGTAGGATAAAATGAATGACGGTTAACCCCTTTCATCTTCACCTTTACGCCATTTACGTATATGCCATCCCGTTGTTTTACTTCTACCGTTCTGAATCCGAAACGCTGTTCTGCCGTATGAACGGCTCTACCATTTTCTAATAAACTAATTATTACTTTATACAGATTTGGAAATTCCGGCGACCACAATTTAGGATTAGCAAAAGTTGCACTCAAAGAAACAGGGTGGCCTGCATGACCGGCAAAAGCAGTAAAAGGACTGCCCATTTTTTTCCCATCCAAATAATACAATTGTGCATTTAAACGGTTTACCGTACTAATATTTTCAAGAGAAATATTGGCTTTAAAAATACCCGAAGCATTCGCATCAATGGCTATATTGCTGATATATTGCGGAGGCAATGCTTCTAAAAACACCGGGCGAAAAATACCACCAAATATCCAAAAGTCGGCTTTGCGTTCTGCTTCATTAACGGATCTGTTAGATGAATGTTTGGCAACGGTAACTTCCAACAGATTTTTTTCGCCAAACCTTAGTAAGCCCGTTATATCATATTTGAATGCATAGAAGGCACCCTGGTGAATCTCTCCGGCTGATTGTCCGTTGATCTTCACCTCAGTATCCGTCATTGAACCCTCAAAAACGATCTTCACTTTTTTATTCTTCCATCTTGCAGGCACATTGAAACTATATTTGTAAAAGCCTTTTTCTTTTCCCCGCACACTGTCTTTTGCAAACCCGTAATCATACTTGCCAAACCCCTGTAATTCCCAGCAGGATGGAACGGGAATCGTTGTCCATTTGCCGGAGTTCATTCCAGCGGTGCAGAAGAATTCCCATTGCCTGGTATCATCGCTGCCGGTGCCGGACAAGTACAGTTTTTCTGTTTGCTGTGCAGATAATTGAAGGCTGTAAAATGAAATGAATATTATGAAATAAAATTTCTTCATTGATTATTTTTATTACCGGCATTTGGTCATCATGGCATCATCGTTGTGTCAGCCGATAGCTATCGGCTCACTTGTACTACATCCCATTGTGGAACCTTTTTTTTACCTTATAATTTATCTTTGGTTCGGCGGGCTTTGCCCATCGCTCGAATATGTCGCCCTGCTCAAAAATCAGACATCAAAAAATCAGCACAGACATTATTTACATCTTCGATATCACCTTCCTCAAGCCATCTGCTGCTGCTACCTTCTTTCCATTTACCCATACACTCAGGCCTTTCCCCTTTTTATATTTCAGCCCTGTCTTATCCCAGACGATCGTGATTATTTTGCCATGGTATAAAACATTGTCCAGGCAAAACCAATCCCATTTAGTGGCGGGCAATAAAGGATTCACTTCTATCATATCATCTGCCCTTGGGCGAAGCCCCACCAACCCTGTTATAATTAAATCATTAAACGTGGAATGATTATAATAACGGCTTCTTTCTTCATCCCCTTTTAACCAGTAACCTGTTTTCTCATCCAGGTATTCGCCTATATAAGGACGGCCCCGATAGTATTGCGACTCAACATAGGTTTCCAACAAATCAAAATAATTACTGTCGGCCACAAAATCTTGTTGGTAATTATTCAGCAGGTTAGCCATTGCTGTGAGTGTTTGGGAAGTAGCAAATGGCCAAACGGCTCCATCCCATTCACATTTGCAGCAACCATGTGTTCTGAAAAGTGGATGATTTCTATCAGCAGTAGTAATGCCAAATGGTGCACTAAATGTTTTGGTATCGGTTAAATTCTTCCATGCAATATTGTATTTGTTGTCCGGCATATTGAAATACCAGGGAATAAAACCAATGGCTTCTTTTACGTTTGCGCTGGTATCTTTTTCTTTCAGCACCTCAAAAAACTGTTGATTGCTATTCCAAAGTTTGGACGCTGTCAGCAATTTGATTGAATCAGCCTTAACAAAATATTTTTTTGCCAGTTCCTTTTTACCAGATAATATTTCTATTGAAGCCAACGCTTTTGCATTGCCATACATATAACTATTAATACTCGGCCTTGCATTTTTTTCTTTGCGGCCCCCGCTGATGGTTTCTTCCATTGCATCCCTTACATCATATTGATAATACAAACCACCGGGTAATTTTTTTTCCTTTTCCCATTCCGTAAAGTCTGTTTCCAAATCAGGTAATAACTCAGTCGTAAATTTTTTATCACCTGTAACCAGGTAACGATTGTAAATGGCATCTATGTTCCAACTACTATAAAAACGCAATTTCTTCATAGGCTTGCCATCATTACCCCGATACCAAACTTTTAAATCATCATCCATATACTTCCGGTCATGCAGCCATCTTGATTCGTATATATGATGCCCTAATGCACTGGCAATTAAATTATATTTATCCGCATAAGTTCTTGGTATCAAAAACTCGGTAAACACGAATCCCTTTTCCGTTTTCTTAATATGTTTTCTCAATGTCCACCATCGGTAATAAAATATTTCTTCAAAATTCTGTTGCGGGCATTCAAACAGGGGAATATTTTTTTTCATCCAGTCCCAGGATTGCGAATTGGGTATTGCCGCTACGATGTTCTCATCCTCCATCTTATTGAAATAATCAACATAATGTTTAAAATCAGTTGCTTTCAATATTAACGGAACGTTCCTGGTTTGGGCGACGCCTGCACATGAAGCGAAGGCTACAAAAAGAAATATGGTGAAGGCTTTTAACATGATTATTTTGTACCCGTTTTTAAATATTTTATGAAATAGATAGCTTCCTTATTCCTGTTGCCTGTACCGGGCAGGTCGTAGGATTGATCGGTAGGTGTATCCGCATCCGGGAAATGCCGTATGCTACCTGTACGGAAAGCGATGCGTTCCACCATTTTTACAGGAGCAAAACATAAATTATTGCCGGTATTTTTCCCATTGACCGTTACGGTGTAAAAGCGGTTGCTTGTGTTGAGCTCAAGTTTTATGTCGCATTGCTCACCGGCTATATATGCAGAGAGGTTTTTATTCCTGTAACCCGCTTTTGTGACGATAAATCCTGTGCTGTCGAATGAAAGGCGGATACAGGGCGTTCCTTTTGAATCCATCAATTCTATCTCCAATAAACCATTATCATTTTGAAAAGGAGTAACAGAAAATTCTATTACTAAATTTTTCGTTGCCGGAAACAGGCGCTCTGCTTTTGCATAGTCGAAGGGATCACTATCTTTCAATGAAAGCACTTTCGTTCCATCCACTGATCTTTCAATTGCAACCGGGCACCACAACGGGCTGTAAATATTCCAGTCTTTTAATTCTTCACCGTCCTTCATTTTGGTGAATACATCAATCACGTGGTAATCCGCATTTTCATTTATAGGGATTGCAATAGAGGAGACCCAAATGTCTTCCTTATTCATGCTATAAGCCACCCACATATTTCCGCCGGGCGGCCTGCCATCCATTTCCTGTATGCCGCGTACATACTGCGGGCCGTATGATTTGTACGCGCCACCGTAACGCATAGACGTAATTTCGCCATTCACCAGCAGCAGGTTTTTGTATTTCAATCCATCATCACTTACGGATACGGCCAAGGGCCATCGAAACTCGGAAGGGTTGTACACGGTGGCATACTTTCCGTCATTGGTTTGCTGCCCCCATATTTTAGCATTGGCATTTACAAAACCCGGGGCACGGGTAGGATTATAAGTCCAGGTTTTCCCTTCGTTCGCGGAGATACTGGTAAGCGCATATTTCCAAAGCCCAACTACCCTTCCACCAGGTAAATGATAATAATTAAATGCCTTAAAATCTTTTTTCAGCGGGATCAGTGGATCATCCCTGTCGGCCTCCTCTACCATTTGCTGCATTTGTAATGGAGTTGCCAATAACTCATCACAGGCAGCGACAAACTCTTTTGCTGGAGACTTCTTATAAAAAGGATAATTGGTATTTTTTTCATTGAATGCGTGGTTGTACCGTAGAAAATAAATGGAGCCAAAACTCCCGTCCGTATTGATCTCCCTTACCACCCTGCCGATCCCTTTGCCATCATTTGGATCTTCGTGTGGGGCCAGCACCATCCCATAATAGGCGATCGCCAGTAATTTATTATTCTTTGAAGTATAGAATCCAATGCGCTGGTGCATGACTGCATACATATTTTTTGAGCTATCTTTTTTACCTTCCTTTACCGTGCCATCCGGAATTTTATATATTGGAAAAATAATTACCGGCTGTTCCCATTTATATCCGTCTTTGGAGGTAACCAATAATGTTTGTCCGGGTGGCAAATGCTCACCAACAGGGCAACTTAAATATTCGAGATAGAAAGTATTGTTCCAATAGGCAAGCATAGGTGCATGATTGTAGGTCCAGCCAAAACCACTTACAGCCGAGGTATCACTGCGGTTGGCACGCATAACCTGGATATTGTGAACCCCCATTGCTAATGGTAACTGGCCGCTGTGGTAATCTACGTTTACCAGGGTTGAACCGGTATAACGGATGGTATCCTGCGCATACAAAATTGTGTTGCAAAGGATGCCAATTAAAAGAAGAAGCTGGTATATTTTTTTTGTACACATTTTTTTAATCCCGAATGGCTTTTAAGGTTTATTTTTTAGTAAACGGTTCAATATTTTTTTATTCGTTATGAATATGGTTCCATGTTTATGGCCCGCCGGCACCGAAATAGAATTGGTTATTGGCGAAAATGTTTTAAAATCTTTGGTAGCGATTGCATCATATATTTTCTTCTGGTACGAATCAAAATAGATCAGCCAGTTATCTTTTACTTTTACAACAGTGGGGCCTTCCATGAAATGATCCGAAAACGAATCCGATGATTTTGAGAACGGGCCCAGGGGCGAGTTGCCAAACGCTACTTTTAAATTCCTGTTGGGCCGGGTATTGTCTTTTAAAACCAGCACAAAATCTTTGGCGGCCCTTTTTACAATTACCGCGTCAATTACACTAAAGCCGGGATCATAAAAAAGCTTTGTATAGCTAAATGTTTTAAAATCTTTGGTGGTGGTATAATACATCCGGTGGTTGTTATCTTCCTCTTCCAGCCCTTTCGGAAATTTAAAGGGAATGGTGGAAGCCCATATTATGATGAATTCTTTTTGCTCCTCATCATAAAACAATTCCGGAGCCCATACATTCACGGTTGTGCTATCCTCCTTCATCACATTAATAAGGCGCTGCTCACTCCAATGGATAAGGTCTTTTGAAGAAGCGTAACCAAAACCCTTGTTGCCATGCCAGGCCGATGTAAACACAAGGTGAAAGGTTCCGTCGGGGTTCTGTACTATCGATGGATCCCTCATTACTTTTTCATCCACCATTGGTTTTAAAAAAATCGTATCCAGGTCTTTCCAGTGATACCCATCTTTGCTATACAATAAGCGTAAACCCGCATTCGCCGGTTCATGAAAAGAACTGAACAGGTACACCTTCGATGTGCAGGACACCAGTAAACAAACACATCCCGCTATGGTAAGCCATTTCTTCAAACTAAACTTTTTCTACAATTAATACCCAGTCATTGCCATCTCCTTTACTTGTTGGTGGTTTGAATGCAGCAACTCCTTTGTTCCTGAAAATTCCAATAATTATTTTTTTTTCGTCACGGGGATTATACCAGCTTGATCTTACCTTTGTTCCTCCAATTTTTCCCATGTTCACTTCAAATGGCCGTCCATTGAAAACATAAATGAAGGCATAGTCTTTTCCCCTTGTAGCAAGGATATAATCATGGCGTTCACCATTTTTCCCGGCAACAAGCGATTGATCGGGCACCCTTTCAAAATAGGGTTTTGATAAAATGAGTTTTTTCAAATACTGCATCTGGGAAGCGCCCGGATCATTGATGGCATTCCGCCATGACTGGGTTGCAAAAAAATCTCCCTTCTTTTTGCCGGGTTTATAAAACTGCATCACTGCATTGTGACCATAGGTAAAACCGGCACCGCCTGCAAACACGCTCCAATAGGCATATCTTCTCACATCGGTATCAGTCCAAAAGCCATTTAAGGTATCATGCAACCCATGAGGTATTTTTTCATAAGATGGTTCTCCATCCATGGTTGGCTTTACAGGTGTAAGCGTATAATCACCATTTACGAATTTCCAGTTGTCCTCTCCTATCCGCAGCTCTGTTGTATCCTGTGCATAATCTTTATGCCCGCTTTGGAACATATTAAAATCAAGCCATTTTTCATTGTGAAACCATTCAGAAGAAGTGGATCTTCCTCTTGGATGAAATGTGATCAGGTGGCGGGGATCATTTTCGTGCAATGTTGCTCCAATCGTATTCCACACCTGCAGCGAATCACTTCCTTTTATATCCCCGCCGTTCAACCAGATAATATTGGTTTTGGATTTATACCGGCCGGCCAAAAATTTTGCATATATTTTTGATTGCGCCAAATTTACACCGCCACTTTTTACATTACCACCCCAAACAGGCACCAGTGCCATGTACAAGCCTTTTGAAGCAGCCAGGTCAATGATATAATCTACATGATCCCAGTAGTCATATTGCTGCTTATCTTTTGCATTTTTACCAACAGTAATTTTAGGCGTTGCTACATTTCTATTAATCAGGGCAGAGTCACCGTAAACATTTACAACGCCCAGCTCATGCAATAACATTACCTGAATAACATTGAAACCTTTTTGTTTCCTGTCTTCAAGGTATATTGCGGCTTCTTCACGTGTGAGTTTTCCAAATAATAACCACCCGGTATCACCCAGCCAAAAGAATGGCTTATTTGCACCAGTAGCAAAATACCGGTGATTGGCTGACAGTTTTAACAATGGCAAAGTTGGCTGGGCATGAGCTATCATTGCCATTAGAATCAGTCCTATGGTTAAAACTGGCCTCCCCCTGCCCCTCCAAAGGAGGGGGTTAAGAAGAGAATGGTTATTTAAATAGTGTTTAATTATTTTAGTGTTTAATTTTAAAAATCACAATAAAAATTAAGTACAGACTTCGATAGGCAAATTGCCCTGCCATTCTGGACCTCTTTGCTGGTTCTCCTTCACTATGGCAGAACACTAAAGTGTGCTGGAATTTTCTTTCATCAACCACACAATCCCTGTATCATTTGGGAGATCAATGTTTATCTTTTTACCTCCTTCAATTGTTTTTTCCTTATCCGAAACTGTTCCTTCTTTTACAGATACAAACTTCACTTTGTAATTGCCCTTCCTATTGCTAAGATCAAGTTTTATGGATGTTTCATTTCCGGTAAATGTTATTAAACCATTGTTGTTTGCAAGAACATAATTTCCAATTTTATCTACCGGCTGCATGGTTGCTGCTGTTGATAAAAACAATTTATCTGTAGAAGCAGGCAGCACGGGTAATGAACCGCCCGCCATAAAAACCGCCCATCCAAACGCCGGATAGCTGTTACCTGAATAAATAACCGCTTTTGCGGGATATTTTTGACGATACTCTTTTACTGCCCGGTACACCTGATCGAAGGATGTTTTCTTTGGATTTAATAATCTTGCATGCTGGCGTGGCGCAAGGTTTTGCCCGCCATTGGGCCCGTAAGTCTTGCCATCGGCCTGGTAATGCCAGTAACGAATATCAATCAAATCAATCAGCGCTGCATAAGCTGGATTTGCTAAAATCGCATCCTGCACGTCTTTGGTTACACTTAACCCTATAATTTGTTTTTTGCCGGTTTCCTTTTCCCATTCTTTAATAACATCCAGCCAAAATTTTACAAAATGTAAAGGGCCTGTAAACTCTTCCCCAATTAACTGGATGACCCCATTGTTGTCTTTAAAATTATTAAGGCATTGGCGGATATATTTTTTATGTAATTCCCTCCGCACCGGGTTAGTGATATCATAAAATTGCTCCGCCATGAAAATGCGTTTATCCCCTGCAAATGGAGGCGGTTCAGGGAACCCGGTGTTATTGATATTATTGGCGGTCCGCCATGGAAAATCAACATAATGCGCTCCCGCTTCAATAATATTATGCTGAAAATAATTTTGATTTACCAGCAACAAACCTTTTTGATCAGCCAGGTCTGCAAATTGCTTTAAGCGGGCCCAGTAAAATAAATTGTACCTGTTTAAATCGTATTTACTCAAGCCATCCCAGGCTAATTCTTTCCCGCTGCGGGCAAAGGGCAGTTCATAAAATGGCGGCCATACCTCACCATCCATTTCGCGTACACGTTCGTGGCCATCCCTTCTTCTATCGTACCAGAGGCCATAATTTTGCTCCATCCCAATGACGTGGTTAGCCTTCATTGCTTCTGTTAATTCATTGAGGTCATCCGTTAAGCCATTACCAATTCTGCCCGGAACAAAACGCGTTATTGCAGGGATCGCATTTTCAAGATACTTTCCCTGTATGCCGCCGGTCCACCATGGCACGGATTGTCTTTTACCATTTAAAATCTCATTACCTCTTACCAGCCAGCCATTTTTTATTTGCATTGAAGGGGCCGCAACCGGGGCAATGATTTTTTTCACACCAAGCTGGTCAATCGTTTTTGAATTGTTTGTATTGGTTGAGATAGGATTGCGTAGCGCTGCCAGTTCAATCCATTCTTTTAGTTGCATTCGCGGCTTGGCGGATTGCTTTATTAATTCGGCGGCCACTTCAACAGAAGGGCTGCTGGATGCTTCGCCTGGCATAAATAAGACCTGGGAACGATTGTCAACATTTTTATTTAACCGTTCGGTTAATTGCTCATAGAATAAACTTCTGGGATGGATGATATTATTTGATCCGGCCCAGTATCCATCGCCTGCAAACTGGCTCCAGGAGCCGAATGACCAGTTTTGTGCCGTAGGAGGTTTATAACAATCAATCCTTGCAGCAGTACAATTCCAAAATAGGCTATTTGCCGCTGCCCATCCTGCGCCATTTGCATCCTGGCTCCTGTTTCCAAAACGTAACGCATTTCCATCAACATTTACCACATCAAACAAAATACCCGAAGCCCAGCTATCAATCGCCCCGCTGAAATTATAGGGAAGATGAGATTCGCATTGCACAAAAGCATTAGGGCCGGGGGCGCAATAACCTGTCGCGAAATCATGATACCCATATTCTGCATAGCAACGCTGGAACAAGGTTTGCTGACCAGTCGTCAAATAAGTATAGCGCCTTTGCCCGCCAATTTCCGAAACCGGGCTGAGTGAATTGCAATCTTCAACCGTAATTCGTTTTGAAGTCTCCTGCACACTTACGGCAGAACCAGCAAAATTCTCAAAATTAATTTGCCGCACCCAGGCATCTTCCGCATTTTCAATATTGATCGCATTCCAGCGATGGTCTTCATCCTTCAAATTATTTTTATCATATACAGAAACACAACGCAGGTTTTCAACACCAGCATTATTTATCCTTCCATCCCAATGGTACAATGAGATAGTGCCACCTCCATAATTTGAATCTAAGGCTGTTGTCAATGGCGCATCTATGGTAATTACTGAACCTTCCACTCTGGTAATGGTCCTGTCAAAAAACAAGTCCCTGTCACCGGGTTTCCAGCCCAGTGAAGATATGCCACCACCAAATGTTTCTGTTCCAATGGCCGCAATCCATTCTTTTGTGGCCGGGCGCCGGATGATTATTTTATCGCCTGGTTTAAACGAAGATGAATTCTCTACCGAAAATTCCATCGCATTAACCGGAACATAATTATCTATGATTTTTATTTCTTTGTCAATTACTTTATCATTCTTGCCAATGATCTTTATCAATGCCAGTCTGCCAGTGCCTGCACCAATCAACTCAGTTCCGTTTTTACCAATCCTATTTCCCCGAAGCACTACACCTGTTGCATTAATTTTCAGTTGACCGAATATTTTATATATTCCTTTC
This sequence comes from Ferruginibacter sp., assembly GCA_036169975.1. Classification (GTDB taxonomy): domain Bacteria; phylum Bacteroidota; class Bacteroidia; order Chitinophagales; family Chitinophagaceae; genus Ferruginibacter. Next base: position 26,874 of record JAVHOI010000284.1, read on the forward strand.
TCCAATAATACCGCTCCCCGAAATCCGTTTGCATTGATGGGCAAGCCAGCTATATAATCCAATGCTGATTGTATGCGGAGCGTGGCATCTCCTTTTGTTACCGGTACCACTACTTTTACTTCAATGTTGGGAATTGCTTCTTCCGAAGCCTTGTATCCGCAATATGAAAAATCCGGGATGCGGTTGCCCAATGAATCCGGTGCATACACCAGTTTATTTTTAATGAAAGATACTGGTGGAGCCGGGGGTATAACTTTTGGCTTTTGCGCTTTGCCTGTTGAAGCAAGGCTCATTGCCAGGAACAGTAAAATAAACTGGAGCCGTTGATTTCTGCAATGCTGAACAACGTAATTAATAACGGCGTTTCTTTTTTTCATAATTAAAATAATCACTGGTTGGTATGAAACAAAAACTACGGAATTCAAAACGGCTCAAAATATTTTTTCAGAAAAGACACGAATTTAAAAAACGAATTACACGAATTAGAAATAAGGTTAAACGAAGGGTATAAATAATTTCGTTTAACCTCACCCCCAGCCCCTCTCCGAGGGAGAGGGGAGCCTGGACCTGCTAATGCGTGGCTCTTTTCTTTTTGAATTAAATCAACTATTTTCCTTTTTCACATATTCATAATTCATGTTAAAAATATGTAATCAGAAATGGTGTTATTTTTTTGCTGAAGTTACCGGTACCACTGTCTTTATATCAACTACGCTGTTTAAATAAAGTTCAATATTGCTATATCCACTTTTTGTGATTTTTGCCGCATCTGAGGCGTCATTCGCATTTAAGCCGTGAGCTATTTCCCAGCTATCAGGAATTCCGTCATTGTCTTTATCCTTGTAAGGTACACCTTTATAATCCGGGTAACCTCCTACCTGGTTGATATCTGTTATGATCCCGATCTTGTAAGAGTCAATCGGTAAACGGCGATGCTTGAATTGAGTTAGCGGCAATTTTACACCATCTATTGTTTCTATATTTCCAGTTGCAACCTGTTTGAGGATCCTTGTATCAACCGGGTCACGCTTTGGTAAACTTGCACCGGCATTCGTTAGTACAAATTTTTTAGCTTCCAGTGTTGGTATAATTGTAAATGGAGGCATTGGCAAAGGCTTGTCCCATTTCATGGCGTCTTTATACTTGCCTGCGTCATCCAATTCCTCTACCTGTACACCGCCATCCCAGTTATCTTTGGTAACAAGATCACTGCCTTCAACAATATTTCCATGTACGTAAGCCCTGCCAAATACCAGGTGATCGAGTTTGCTTCTTCCGCTTTCTGGTTTTAATATACGATGAGAAATGGCCTTGCCCACAGGTGTAGCCGCACCTGGCTTGTAATAATTATTGATGATATTATACATAGCGGTATAATCGCCGCCGTCGGTAGAACGATGTACCCAGTTAAATACCACGTTATTGGCGAAATTGAAAATACCGTTCCAGCCGATGGAAGGATTACGGCCTGCATTATCAGCCCAAACATTGCGGATGAAGGAGCAGTTTTCGCCACCCAAAGTTGAACCAAATGCATGGTTCCAGGTATCAAGGCATTCTGAAAAAATTGAGTTTTGGATCGTGATATTTATTGTTCCCAATTTTTCTTCCGCCTTAGTGTTTGTACTATCATTATACATGTGGCGATAGATACTCATGTTTTCATCCAAACCCCAGCTTGCTGAAACATGGTCAATCATAATATTGCCAACCGGGTTACCACCAATGGCATCATCTCTTCTGCCAACATTGGTCTCTCCCCTGCGGAAACGCATGTAGCGGATAACCGCATCATGTGTGTTAATCCAAACTGTTTCGCCAGCTATACAAATACCATCACCCGGTGCAGTCTGTCCTTCAATAGTTATGTAAGGCGCACGTATAATTAATGGTGTGTGCAAACGAATAATGCCTGCAACATTAAATACAATAATCCTGGCACCGCCCTGCTCAGAGGCCCAGCGGAGGCTACCTTTCCCGTCATCATTTAGATTTGTAACCACCAGTACTTTACCACCGCGCCCACCAAAACTATATTTTCCACCACCTTCTGCCCCGGGAAATGCCGGTATTGCTGCCTGTGGCAAATCGTAAGGGCGGGCAGCCCATGGAATATAGGGCCTGCCATGTTTGGCTTCCTCCAGAACGATCGGATAAGCGATGGCCCATGCTGCATCAGAATGATTTAAAGCTGCCTTCATTAATGAATCAGACCATAGTTGTATATCTTTTGGGATATCGGGATATTGGGCAAATGAACTTGTTCCAAGGGCTGTTAATAAAAACACCGGCAACAATTTCTTAAAATAAATTTTCATACTTATCGTATTTGAAAAACAGCTTAACTTTTTATTCCTGAAATTTATTTGATAAAAAAAAAGGAAGAGTTTGTCTTCTCTTTTTTGATAAACTAATTATTATTTTAAAGGATCAAAGGATCCGTTCCAGTTGTTATTTTGCGCCAGGTTAGGATTATTCGTAATTGCAGCCAAAGGAATAGGGAAAAAATAAAAAGCAGACAAAAAATTAATTGGTTTGGTATCCAGTTTGGTTGTTGAATTACTGTTATTATGGTTATCATTCACAATGGTTGTAAAATAATTTGTCATCATGTTATCAAGGTTTTGAACATCCCTGTAATTTGCATTGTTTGCGTCTTTAAGACTTGCCGCAGAGGGAACACCTGATCCTGTTTTAAGAACCACTCTTATCCGGTTACGATACCAGCCATTTAAATCCGACATTTTTTTCCAGCGATAAAGGTCCCAAAATCTTTTCCCTTCAAAAGCAAATTCAATTTTTCTTTCTGCTAATATTGCGTCAAATAACTGGTCACGGCTCATGCCGGCGTTTAATCCATATAAATTGTCTGCCCCTGCGGTAATACCTGCTCTTTTCCTAACTGCAATAATTCCGGTATAGCCTTCATCTGATGTTCCTGTCATTCCAATCCCAACCGCACTTTCCGCAAGATTTAGTAATACTTCCGCAAATCGAATTTCCATCCAGTCAGTACCACTATACTGCGGATCTCCGAAAGTGAAGGTACCTTCATAAACGGCTTTACGACAATAAAAACCTGTGTTGCTGGCTTTTGATTCAGTTGATTTGGAACCTGTTTCATAATACGTCCATACCTTTAGAGCCGTGATTCCGTCAAGAGGCCATGTACAGCCGTTGTAAGCAATGGTTGCATCAAAACGGGGATCTCTGTTTTTGTAAAACAATGTGTCTGAATAAGTATATGCCCCGTTAACATCACCAGGCATTTTACCGTCTTTCATTGGGTAAGATCTAACCATCTCCCAGGTTGGTAAATTTGAACCACTTCCATTTAGGTAAGAAGGTCTGCAGGATTTATCCCATCCATTATTCTTTTTGGTCTGATCGCCGGAAGACGTATTATAACCGGTTATCATTACTGCTTCAGGATTATTTACTTCCGTAAACCACATCTTCTGATAATTGGAATTTAATCCAAACCCGTTTGCCTCCAAAATAATTTTAGCCTGAAGGTTAGCTTCATAAGCAGCCTGCCATCTTGCAGTTTGGTCATCAGGATTAAACATCGGGCTTGCATAAAGTAACAATACTCTGCCTTTAAAGGCTGCAGCCGCACCGCTTGTTATTTTTCCCCATTCAGAAGAAACCGGCCATTTTCCCGGAAGGTTAGCGATGGCATAATCTAAATCAGTTACCATTTGGGCAAAACAATCAGAAGTTTTATTTCGGGGAAGTAAAGCAGAATCCCTGGCCAAAATCCCAACACCATTTAAAGCCTCCAATACGATAGGAATGCCACCATAAATCCTTACCAAATCCCAATAACGAAATGCCCTGAAAAATTTTGCCTGGGCGGTAAACCTGGATTTGGTATAACCTGGTAAAGGGCTGTTTGTAATAGAAGTAATAAATTGATTTAATTGCCTGATTTTACCCCAGTTTGTTGAAGGCGTAGTGTTATTGGTATTTAATGCAGTACCAAAATCTTTTGGTTCATTTGAACCAAAGCTCATAGTACCTTCCATATAAACATTACCAGATGCCTGCCCTTCTTCGGATAATTGAGATTGTGTGCCGCTTAAAGTGCTGCCGGTGTTTTGTCCACCAAAAAGAGGCAGGTTTACTTCATAAATATTGTCCATATTTAACTGAACAAGCGTAGAATCGGAAAATAACAGATCGGGAGCAAGGCCTGATAAATTTGTTTTATCCAATACTTTTTTACAGGAACCCAAAAGCAGGGTTAAAACAACAAACCCTATAATTTTAAAATTTTTCATATATTTTTAATTTTTTAATTAAAATTTACAAATTAACATTTAACCCAAAACTGAATGACCTTAATTGGGGGAAAACATCATACGATGAATTGGCATTGTCCTTATAATCGAATGGGTTAAATAAGTTAAGTGGATTAATTCCAATCAAATATATTTTAACGTTGTTCAATTTTGCCTTTCTTAAAATAGAAGATGGCAAAGAGTAGGAAAGATTGAAATTGGAAATCCTGAAGGAGAATGAACTTCTGTTCCAAAAATCAGTAGGCACATCATAAGAAAAAGCATAGAAAGGAGATGGATATTTCGCATTGATATTATCCGGAGTCCAGTGGTCTGCCCAAAATGCCGGACGATTTGAATAAGCCTTACCTACCTTTATAGCTGCACCCTCAACTGATGATACGCCGCCCCAGCCTAAACCCATACTAACCCGTAAACTTAGAGCCTTATAGGATACCTGCCAGTTAATTCCCAAACCGTAAGGGTTGCTGGTTTTATTGGTTAAATAATCCAAATCATCCGTAGTTATAGTCCCATCAGGCGCCGTATATTTTCCAGAAGCGTCTTTTGGTCCCCTTATATCCTGAAAGTACAGCATCCCGGGTTTGATTGCCTGATTAAACAATTTGTAATTTGGATTTTTTGATAACAGATCATCAACATCCTGCTGAGTCCTAAGGATACCTAAACTGCGATACCCCAGATAACCTCTGTCAGAAGATAAGCCGGTAGGGTCAAGATAAGTTCCTTTATTACCAATTGGAAAATCAGTTAATAAAATCTTATCATTATTCCAATCGAAATTAATCCCAAAAGAATAGCTCCAGTTTTTATTAATCCTATCGTTCCAGTTAGCTGCTAATTCATAACCAAAATTATTAACTTTACTAAAATTTTCAGATGGAATTGCAGCTCCAATTAAAATGGAAGGTGAAGATGTCAAATTAGAAAGCATATCAGAGCGTTTGTCAATAAACGCATCAATACTTAGAGAAAGCCTTTTCCTTAAAAAACTTACGTCTATCCCTACATTGTATTTATCTACATTGTCCCAATGTACATCGCGGTTTGCTAATTCAACATTAGTTACAACAGCCAGACCACGGTCTATATTGCCCCCAAATACACCAGCTTTACCTGTTTGGATGGCATAACTTCTTAACCATTGGTATGGCTTGGTAGCATCTAATCCGAGCCAGCCAATTGACCCCCGTAATTTAAGAAAATTTACAGTTTTTAAACCCCGTCCGAAAAATTTTTCTTCTGATATAACCCAGCCAGCCGAAAATGACGGAAATCTTCCCCACCTGTTTTCAGGCGCAAAATTCACACTCGCATCTGCCCTTAATGAAAACTGTAATAAATATTTATTCGCATAGCTATAATTTAATCTGCCAAAATAGGCCATCCTTCCGCCTTCGGACACAGTTTCAGATGAAGATTGCGTACCTGTCGCAAAATTCTGGTTATCCAGGCCACCTATTACTACACCATCCTGCATACCTGCAACACCGCCAGATGTAGATTCACTTTGTTCATAACCTAATAAAACATTTACCTGGTGTTTGCCAACCGTTTTATCGTAGGTAACGGTAGTGTTTAACTGATAAGTATTACTAATCGTTGGATTGATCCTTACCCTGTCACCATTGCTCCATGTGTAAGATCTGACAACGCCTGTATCCAAAATATGATTGTGTGTACCTGTCGTATTAAACTGATATACCTTGTATTTGGTACCATACTGTTTTCCATAAGAGTTGGAAATGTTTTTATTAAAATTAACTGCGGCCTTTAATCCTTTCAGGAAAGGGAAATCATAAGATAGCTGGCCCTGAAAATTTAGTCCGGTTGATGTAGATTTCGTATAATTATTTAAATCGTGTACTGCAAAATAATGATAGGTATTAATATTGGAACTGGTACCCGCATCCTGTATTAAAATAGGCAATCCATTAATATATGGAGGATTAAACTTCGCCTCGCCTATGAGTGTCTTCCAGTCATTGTCCAAACTTTCACTTCCCTGTTTATTGAAGGTGTTCTTTTTATCTGAAAAGTTGCCGCTGATAGAAAGGCCCAATTTTAAACCAGTGGTTATTTTAATGTCACTGCTTGATCTAAATGAATAACGCTTATATCCCAATCCATCAAAATTACTGTTTTGACTATTGTAGGTGAACCCTGCAAAAAATGTAGCTTTATCGGAGCCACCGGAAATATTGAGTGCATGCCTGGTTTCGGTTGATTGCTGCCACGCATCGCTTAACCAGTTATAATCTTTCGTTTTAAAATAGTCTAATTCGTCCTTCGTGTAATAAGTTTGTAGCGCTTCTGTGGCAGTAAGATCCCAGTTTTTTTGTCCATAAGAATAATCATTTAAATAAACTGCCTGATTATAGCCACTCATCATTTTTGGCATATAGGGTGCATCTGAAAGGCCAACTGACGCATTGTAATTAATAGATGAAGCGCCAGATTTACCTCTTCTTGTTTTAACTATCACAACTCCATTAGAACCGATAATTCCGTATATAGCTGCTGCCGCATCTTTTAAAACCGATATGTTTTCTACTTCAGTAACATCTAATAAATCAAAATCTGATTTAACCCGGATAATATCATCTATTACGTAAATAGGCTCTTTGGAACCTCCGTCCTTAGAGTAAAAAACGGGATTTCTGATGGTTATGGCAGCAGCCTCGCCGGGTCTTTTAAACCCGCCACTTACATTAACTCCCACAATTTGATTTTTTAGAGCCTCCGACAAACTACCTACCGGAAGATCCTGAACTGATTTCATATCAACCGAACCTACTGAACCTGTTAAATGTACCTTTCTTTGAGTTCCATAACCTACGATAATTACATCATCCATAATCTTATCTTCTTTGACTAACAAAAAATTCAAGGACACCCTATCCCCTACACTTTCTTCCACATAAACATAGCCCACTGAAGAAACCTTTAAGACCGACTCTATTGCCGGAACCTTTATTTTGTAATCGCCATTTTCATCAGTAGTAGTACTTACTGAACTTCCTTTAATGGAAACCGTTACAGATTGCATAGGCTTTCCCGTTTGCTCATCTGTTATTTTACCAGTTACTGTTTTAGACTGCGCCAATAACTGGATACAGCTAAATACCAGGAATAATTGAAGGAGGAATACCTTCTTTAATAGAAACTTTGTCATATAGTGTTTTGTTTTGTACATTTTAAACAATCATTTTTTGTTAGTGGATCCCGTTGCATCTGTTCTAATTAGCAATTTTCTTTTTTGAAGTTTCTTGCTGTATCCGCTTTTGCCAATCTTCTCCTTCCTTTTTAAGGTCGTAACCTGCAGCGGAAAGATAATTGTTGATGCGCCCCTTGTATTTACCAAACCAAGCGTGCTTTTTTTCGGATGATTCCGCATCCATGGCATGTTCGCGGGCTTCTGTCAGCCATGTCAAGATTTGTTTTTTCTGTTCATCGGTAAGCCTGCGGATCATTTGGTTATACCCGTTATAAGTAACCTGCACTATGCCATAAGTCATACCGTCTTTTACCTGGTCAACTTGTTTGGGGGCAAAGTTTTTTGATAATAGGGAGATGTAATTTTTATGTAACACATCTGTTTTTGCAGTTGCTTCGTTCCTGATCTTATTAAGCCGTGTATTTAAAGCTTCCTTGTTGTCATTACCGGCACTTTCTTTAGCGGTTTTGATCTGAAGGTCTCGTGTAGAATAAATACTGTTTAAATTTTTGTACTGTTCGGCAATGATATTTTTTACCAGGGTAGCTTTGGCAGTATCGGAAATACCAATTGTATAAACAATTTTTTCGGCCCTGGTATTAATTGTTTGGTTGTAAGAAGCCCCCCTTTCTTTTAAAGTTATACTATCCTGTGAAAAACAAGGCAATGAAAAAAACATAATAATAGCTGCAAAAAAAGGCAGGTAAACTTTCATATATCAATTTTTTTATGCGAATCAAAAAATAACAAAAAAAAGGAACACGCACCTTTACTATCCTGTATTGTTGGGCAATTCAGTGAAAAAAGGATGCTTCATTTTATTAAACCAATTACTGTTTTACAGATTTATAGTCATCTTGCCTTAATACCTCCGGGGAAATAAAAAAGGAGATTTAAACTCAAAAAAAAGTATTAGTAAAATAAAAAAAATTAGCTCAAAAGATTTATATTAAACAAGCAAATAAAAATTAAAACACACAAGTAATAATTCTTAGACCAAAAGAAGTCTGCTAATAGTTTCAATCCTTTCGACAATGTAAAAGTAGGTGGATGAACATTTAAAAAGAATGACACTTATTAGCAAAGTGATGGATTATTTTCCTATTTTTATTAATTGCTATAAATTCATCAATGCGATTTAAATGGAAGTTGCTGAAAATACGGGGTCAAATAAAAATATCTGGTATGGTTTGGGTCGGCAGAGAATTGAGATCCCAAAGCCGGTCCTGAAAGCAAGGGTAACCAATAATACCCTGCTGAAACAGTTGTATGTGTGCAGCCTTGGCTATTACCCCAAAGCGAAGGCTCATTTTACCTACCGGAAAAAAGGGCTTCCTGAAAATTTTCTTTTTTATTGCGTAGATGGCTCTGGTTGGTATAAAACAGGTGATAAGGAATATAAAGTAAGTGCAAATGAATTTTTCATTTTACCCCAAAATATAGGGCATTCTTATGGAAGCGACCCTAATGATCCCTGGAGCATCTACTGGATACATTTTGGGGGAGAACAGTTACCTTATTTTAATTCGCTCCAAACCATTCAAACACATTTTAAACCGGTTTATATAAAAAGCAGCGATGAAATTTTTAAGGAATTTTCTAAAATATATAAAACACTTGCATTAGGATATAGTATAGATAACCTGTTATTTGCCAATATGTGTTTATTGCATTTTATTTCCCTGTTTATTTATAACTCAAAACATTTTGTTTTGAAGCAGGATAAAATCAACTGCATTGATAGCGCCATCCTTTATATGCAGGAACGGCTGGATGAAAATATCGCTTTGAATGAGCTGAGTAATTTGTACAATTATTCCACCTCCCGCTTTTCAAATTTGTTTAGACAGAAAACCGGATATGCACCCATTGATTATTTTATTCAGATGAAAATGCAGAAAGCCACTCAGCAACTGGACTTTACAGATCATTCGGTAAAAGAAATCGCTTTTTCCATGGGCTTTGATGATCCGCATTATTTTTCGAGGAGGTTTACAAAGGTGATTGGAATGTCTCCTACCAAATACCGGTCAATCAAAAAAGACTGATCAGGATTTAAGGATTATAGAATTAACAGGATTTTTTATTGTCTGTTAGATTTTTTTTCGCCGGAATTATATATAAAATTGATGGCTTAATTTAATAATGGAAAGATTTTCTACAGTTCTCTATTCCTTTTCTTACTACTATTCTGTTCATCCTATAATAAACGTCTTAATATTTTGCGGATAATGAGGTGAGTTCATCATTTGGCT
>JAVHOI010000285.1:0-2163 GCA_036169975.1 Ferruginibacter sp.
CCAAGATGGCTACAGCCCAAACACTTCCAAGCCGATGGGATGAACTTGTGGCAAGTGACTGGAACAAAGCTTTGGATAGTTCGGCCCGGACTTGCATCCTGCCAATCGGGATTCTTGAAAAGCATGGGCCGCACGCTCCCATTGGATCTGACCTTATACATGTGCGTGAGTGGGCGGCACGTGCTACAAAAAAAGAATATGCCGTAGTATTTCCAGATTATTTTTATGGGCAAGTTTATGAGGCTAAGCACCAACCCGGCACATTTACCTTACCGGCTAAACTTTTGCTTGAACTGCTTGAGGCTACCTGTGACGAAATAGCGAGAAATGGGTTCAAAAAAATTGTGATCATTAATGGCCACGGGGGCAATCCCAACCTGTTGCGTTTTTTTATACAATCCCAATTAGAACGACGCCATGATTATGCCGTTTATTTCTTTGAGCCAGGGGCTGATTCCGCCTTCGAAAAAAAGTTACAGCGGCTGCGAAAAACCGACGCATCAACAGATCAGCATGCAGGCGAAAGAGAGACCTCTACTTTATTATACCTGCGGCCTGAACTTGTAAAAATGGATAGCGCTAAAAATGAATCGGGAATGAATCAAAAAAGATTGATGCTTCCCTCAAATATATACACGGCGATATGGTGGTATGCCAACTATCCGAATCATTATGCCGGCGAAGGCGCTGCTGCCACCAGGGAGGTTGGTGAATTAATTACCAACCATACCATTGAAAGCCTCATCAATTCCTTAAAGGCAATTAAGGCGGATAAGAAGACGCTGGAATTACAAAACGAATTTTATGACAGGGTCAGAAAATAATCTTAATTGATTTTCACAAAAATTTATTACAAAATAAATGGGCAAAATATTTTGCTTTACAACAATAACCACCAATAAAGATTTACTTCTCCAATGCTTTTTTATAATGATGGATAAGCCTCAATCAGGTTTGAATTGTTTTCTGGGAATTCGCCAAAAATGCTTAAAATGGGTTATCATGCCAGTTTAATCTAAATTAAACAAAAGGTTCCTGCATCATAAAAAAATAAGCATTTAAAAATCTGGTAAACTTCATTCCGCCTTCCTCAATGTATTCATAACCTCCCTGATGTTTTGGATTATTTCAATTCCTCAAAAATTCCGGTAAGCTTATTCTTTCGTACATTATCCCAGTTAAAATATCTTCCGTTCATTGCCACATACACGCCTGCGGGCAAAGCCTGGGCAAATGCGAGAGCGCTGCCAAGATTGAACAATCCATCAGAACTACCAAACTTGATAGGTATCATGGCGCCGGTAAGGATGATAGTTTTATTTATTTTAGCCTGGCCCAATACCCTGGCAGTTTCTTCCATCGTATCCGTACCGTGGGTAATTACAATCTTGTCTTCATCGCAGTGTTGGCATTGGTGTACGATAAGCCCACGATCTTCGGCTGTCATTTCCAGGCTATCAATCATCATCAGCGTCCTTATTTCAACAGCAACTTTATTACGCCCCATGTCAAGCAGGTCGTGCAAATGGGTGTCGTTAAAATATAACTTCCCATTAAGCTCATTATATTCTTTATCAAAAGTACCACCCGTAATAAAAATCCGAATATTCATAAATATTAAATTGAAAAAAAATTTATTAAGCCCCCTCAATCGCATCGGGGAATTATTTGAGGTACTGATTGATTCTTCATAAAAGGACAAACAACCATCAAAGTGTGTAACAATCCTGGCTTCCCCGGAATATTTCTATATTTTTTCATGAGGGGAATGAAGCCTGTTATTACTCCTGTTCATTAATAACTTTGATCAGGGTTGGCTGCAAATCCATGATCCATGAAGGGAGTTTTGTATCTTCTATTTTCATTTTCTTCCCATCAGTATTATCCGAATGCAGGATGCTGAATTCCCATCTTGTACCTTCTTCATCCGTAACATCCACATGATAACCTGATTGGATACCAAATTCAATTGGTTGGAAATTAAATTCCCTTCCATTGATAATTTTATTAAAAAGATTATTCATGATAGATAGTTTGAGGTGTTAAATTAAGTATTGAAATGCTAAGTTACCGATTAGTGCCGTTTTGGTAAAACGAAATATTTGAAAAAGAAGATGATAAAGGGAGCAATAGCAATTTTTAAAGAAGCCCTGTTTTTTAAAA
>JAVHOI010000286.1:0-2163 GCA_036169975.1 Ferruginibacter sp.
AAAATAATGCAGTTGAAGATTTTCGTAAACTGATTGGTGCTACTAACCCGGCTGATGCAGCTGCAGGTACTATCCGTAAACTTTATGCAGCTTCTATCGGCGAAAATGCCGTACATGGCAGTGATAGTGATGAAAATGCAGGAATTGAAGGCGATTTCTTTTTTAGTAAGCTTGAGCAATTTTAAATTGAACGTATTTTAAAATTAAGAGGCCGTCTCAAAAATAAATGAGACGGCTTTTTTATGTTTATTAATTTGTTGCTGCTTTTAGGGTAATCATTTTTCTGGTATCATACATATGCGGCCAGCTTTTTTAAAAATCATTAAAAAGAGCTTTTCAGGCTGCTTTTTTGATATTTCTGTTACTTTTCTTTCTTAGGTTATGTGCTAATGCAAGCAACCCGGTTTCTGTGGTTACTTTTTGTTTACCCCGGAGCATAAATCGTTTGAACCCATGGTTATTTTTTATGTTGGCAAATACAGGTTCTACATCCCAGCATCGTTGCTTTCGTTTTTTTATTCCTTCTTCGCTTAATAAGTGCTGGTTAGCTTGTTGTTTTAATTCATTGAGGTGATGATTGATTTCTATTATTCTCTCGCTTTTACTTTTGTGGCAAGTTCCGTTTAACGGACAGGTGCTGCAATTTTTTGCCTGGTATTTTGTAACGGTTTGTACAAATCCGGTTGTAGTTACTTTGTTGTAAGTGCCCTTGTTTTCCATGTGTTGTCCCATCGGGCATACATAATAATCCTGTTCTTTATTATAGTGTAGTTTGTCTGCGGTAAATGGTTTTTTGCTTTGGATGGTTTCATTTTGTTCTCTGTCGAACTGGTTGTGTTTTACATAAGCTGTAATATGCTGATCTGCTAAGTATTGGTAGTTTTCTTCACTGCCGTATCCTGCATCGGCTGTAACTACGTCGGGGGTTGAGTGATGATGTTGCTTAAAATCATTGAAGTGTTCTGGTAACGTGGTGCTGTCGGTTGTGGCCTGATGAATACTGTAATTAGTTATGTATTGATTGTTGCTGCTTACCTGTAAATTATAACCAGGTTTTAATTGCCCGTTTTTCATGTGATCTTCCTTCATACGCATGAACGTAGCATCTGTATCTGTTTTGCTGTAGCTTTTTCTGTGTTCGCCCAGTATTTTTTCCTGTTGCTCATATCTGTCTAATGCAGCAGGCCAGTGCTTCTTTGCATAATTGAGCTTTTGTTTTATCTGTTTACCTACCGGTTTATCTTTTAAAGCGGCATCTATCTGAGCAATGGTCTGTTCTACTTTTTGTTTATCTATTTTATCAAATCCATCCGGGTCAGTATCATCTAATTCACTGGCTGCAACGCCTTGTGCATACTTCCACAAGTCCTCCAGTTGCAGCTTCATTTTCTCTTTATTGGTTTTAATGGCATTGCCCCAGACAAAAGTATAGCGGTTGGCATTGGCTTCTATCTTGGTTCCATCGGTATATAATTCTTTTAAACTCAACAAACCTTCGGCAGCTAAAAGCTGTACAACCTGCGTAAATATTTTTTTAAGAGGTTCTTTTAAACGTTCTCCCCTGAAGCGGTTGATGGTGTTATGATCTGGTGTACTCATACCACTCAACCACATGAAGTGAATATTCTGTTGAAGAGCTTCTTCTATTTTACGGCTGCTGTAAATATTATTGATGTAAGCATACACCAACACTTTTAATAACATGCCGGGATGATAACTGCTGGTGCCTCCGGCTTTATATTGTCGTACCAAAGGCTGAATGTCTATTTTACTCAGCACTTCATCGACTACTCTTACTGGATGACTGATTGCTATTAACTCATCCAGACTAGGTGGAAGAAGCATCACCTGACGCTGGTGATAAGCTTTAAATACTGGTTGTAATACGGGTCCTTTTGCCATATACAAAAGACAACTTTACTAACCTGAACATTGCTTCTTCTGTATTTTTAATTATCTACATCTGTGGATTACTTTTATAGAAAAGAGGCTGCCTTTTGAGACAGCCTCTTATAATATAATCTAAAATTATTTCTTTTTCTTACGGGCGTTTTGCTTACGCTTGCCAAAAATATTACCTTCTTTAAATCCAGGTCCTTCTGGTGGGCCTAAATAAGTTTGGGCACAACGGAAACCAACTGTGCTTGCAGCCTGGTCTTCTTC
>JAVHOI010000287.1:0-10319 GCA_036169975.1 Ferruginibacter sp.
TTAAAAAATACTTCATACATACGCAACGAAATTAGGCAAAGTTTCAGAAGATTAACTGATGAACCGAAAACGGGTTTTTGCAACTTATTTACCAGTGTGAAAATAAATAAAACGTGCAAAAATTCCTTAAAGATATGCGGCGCTCCTGGCTGATAGCAATCGGATGCAACGCCTATCCTAACGGCTACTCCCCGCCTGCCTGACTCAAAAAAACTATCACCTATTTTGAATCTTTGTGAAAAATAAAATGATTTAACGGATGTATAGGGCAGACACTTTTTGTTATCCATATTTAGTGAATGGCTAATGAAAAATATTCCGCCTAAAATAAAGAAGAAATATAATTAACCCAAACGCGGCCTTAACAACTGAAAAAACATATAGGGTATTAACCTTTTAATTTTTATTTAAATGCATCCAACGCCTTGGTAGGTTTGCCATCGCTGCCCCAGGCGCTTAATCCATAATTGCTCCAGCTCCTTGCGCCTTCAGGTTCCCAATACAGCACGCCCAAACCTTTTCCATTGGGTACAGCTTTCACTTTTTTTTGCACTGCCACCAGCATATCATACGTGTTTTGTACTTTGGTATCTTCGCCACCCGTTTCTACAACCATTACTTCTTTGCCATACCTGGTTACCATATCATTCAGGTTGTTTGCCAGGTCATCAATTGATAATGTATAATCAGGGTTGCCATTGAGCCAATAAGGGTAATAGGATAATCCAATTACATCATACTTAGCGCCATAAGTTTGGGCATTGTCAAACCACCATCTAAACCTTGCATTATTATTTCCCTGGTCAACATGCAGAATAACTTTTGTATTGAGGCTTACAGCCTTTATGGCATCATATCCTTTATTAATCAATTGAGCCAGTCCAGCCCAGTTGGCAATGCTGCCTTCAGGATAAATCATTCCACCCGACGTTTCATTTCCAACCTGCACCCATTCAGGCGTGACGCCGCTGGTTTTAAGGGAGCTCATTACATCAAAAGTATAATCATAAACATCTTTTAATAATTGCGGAAAATCATGCCCTTCCCATGCAGCGGGTTTTCTTTGCTTGCCCGGATCAGCCCAGGTATCACTGTAATGAAAATCAATCATCACCCGCATGCCCCATTTTTTTGCACGAACCGCCATGGCAACGGTTTCGTCTTTACTGCAATGCCCGCTGGCTTTATCATTGGATGGATTAACCCAGGTTCTTAACCGGATGCTATTGATACCATGATCCTTTAAAATCTTAAAGCAATCCTCTTCAATGCCATTACCATTTTGGAATTTAAACCCGGTTGCTTCCATCTGCGGCAGCCAGCTAATATCAGCGCCCTTCGCAAAACTATCCGTGGCTGCCGGTGGTGGCACCGCACCTCCGCCAGTATTGCCTGCACCCGATTTGCCGCATCCTGTTATTGCCATCAGGATAAAAAATGCATGAAGAAAAATAAGCTGAGTTTTCATTATTGAGATAATTTATTTGAATTCAAAAAGGCGTTAAAAATTAAACGAGTTTTAAAAAGTAAACTTTTGTTTAATTAAAATCTTTTAAAAGTTTAATCTCATTCCTGTACAACAAAATCCTGCCATCATTTTCCAATTGCTTCAGCAGGCGGGACACCACCACCCTTGAGGTAGCCAGTTCATCCGCAATTAAATAATGGGATGCTTTAATAACCGCTGAACCTGACAGGCGTTTTTTTTCGGCCAGGTAAGCAATCAGCCTTTCATCCAATTTATGAAAGGCGATGCTTTCAATAGATTTCAATAATTCCAAAAAGCGTTCATTAAAACTACGCATGATGTAGTTTTTCCAGCTTGGGTATTTGCAAAGCCATTCATCCAGTTTGATATGTGGGATAGCTATCAATTCCACATCATCCTCCGCAATCGCTTTTACTTCGCTTTTTTTCGCTTCCACGCAACAGCTATAGGCCATGGAACAACTTTCGTTGCTTGACAGGTAATACAACAATATTTCCTTTCCGTTTTCATCCATCCGAAATACCTTTACAGTACCCTTTATTACAATCGGCATCATACGGATATATTTACCATAATCCATTATAATATCGCCTTCTTTATAATGCTTTATTTCACCAAACTGGTACATCTCTTTCACCAAAGCCGGCTCAAAGATTGAATTGAAAATGGATATATTTTGCATAGTTTAATAAAAATGATCCTTAAATATGATGGTTATCCCGTTAAATTTACTTTGCCTGGCACCAATAGATCTGACAGGATAATTATTGGCCCCGTAATAAAATCCCCTAAAATTTATTGTGCTTAAATAGGGGGCAAAGGTATAGCTTAAATAAACATATACAACCAATCAGGAAGACCGTCTGGCCTGACTTATGGAATAATTTATTTCCTGTGAATGAAGTTAACTTTAAAATTTACTTTCAATTGAATATTAATACTACCGGTAATAGTCCTTAACTTGTATAAATTATTTTTAATCGCCAATAGTTAAGCGATGCGTTGCTATTGTTATTATTCCTGCAGGTTCATAAAAATTGCTGCCGGCTAAAAATTTATAATTTATTAAACTATTACCAAATGAAATTTTGCCTGGTTGTTTTAATCCCTCTTTTTTTATTTTTTAATATCCTTAGCGTTAATGCACAGGACAGCAGCCAACCCTGTAAGGTTGGGGATGGTAATTTAGTTGGAAAATATATTGGGGAATGCAAAAATGGATATGCCAATGGCAAAGGGGAGGCTACCGGGATCCATCATTATATCGGTACTTTTAAATATGGGTTACCAAACGGAACAGGAATTTATTATTACAGCGACAGCGTTTATTATTCGGGCAATTTTCAGGATGGGATTAAAGAAGGAAAAGGGGAATTTCATTATTCGCGAAAAGGATTGCCCGATAGTTTGGTAAAAGGCTATTGGAGTGCCGATGTATTCAGGGGCAAACAATATGTAACAAATAAAATCAGTGGGACACAATATTTTGACAATGTTGAAATTAACGCCTCAAAGGAAATTGGCCATATATTGACGATTGAAATAACCACTACCTCCGGTTCTCCAAATGGTGCAAGGGCATCAGCAGGTGGAAGCCCTGGTTTTGGTCTAACGCTTTCAGATTTAATCTCAACCAATGGCGGGTTAATCACCAAAACATCAAGCTTTGCAAGTTCCGAAAAATCTACTGTCACCTATAATATAAGTAATTTTCCTGCGCAGTTATTTGCCACTTTGTCAAATGGAGAAACATTTAATTTGGAGTTATATAAAGCTGCTTACTATACAGTCAGGCTATATAAAAATAAATAGGTTTATCCGGTATCGGTTCAAATTTTTTATGGTTTAAGCGTGATATTATTTCAAATAAAAAATTAATTCAACTTAAAGTGCCACAATAAATTCTCCCTTTAACAATAATAAAGCCGGACAGAAAGGTAATTAGTATGACCTGCTTTGAAAGTAGCTTTCAACTCCGTTATTTGAAGAATGTTTGGCACTCATTTTTAACAAGCCTTTCCTTTAACTCCCACTGCATCCAAAATTTTTTCCAGCGGGCAAAATTTGGTAACCGATGATTGCAATAAATTAACCCCCACGAAAACGCCCAGCCAGAGCCAGTTCATACTTACAAAATAAGTAAGCGCAATACTCACTAATACAATTGTGCCTGCAACAGCACGAACAATTCTTTCTCTCATTCTTTTAAATTTAAATAATTAATAACTGGCTTTTTCTACCGGTACAATAAACGCCCTTACAGGAAAATTGGTTTCGTGTGCCCGGTTATATTTCTTAATCAGTTCCATACCCAGTTCCGCATTTTCAGCGGTAGTAAAACTGAATATAAACATTGAATCAAATTTTTCATCGCCGCTTGCGAACCATTCTTCCATTAGATCCAATGACTGGTTATTTTTAAACCCAATTACTTCAGAAGCGCTGAACACATTGATCTTTGCCTGTTTAAATATTTCGTAAATATCATCCTGGTAATCTTTCAAACAGGCGGTTATAAATAATTTCATGAATAAATTTTTTAATTATTGATTGGGATATTTTTTACGCATCATTTTGTAATACAATAAAGGCACTACCAATAAAGTAAGAAATGTGGAGGTGATTGTTCCACCCATTAAGGAGATCGCCAGGCCCTGGAAAATTGGGTCAAACAAAATAATAATAGCACCCAATGCTACCGCGCCTGCGGTTAATAAAATTGGCGTAGTACGCACCGCCCCCGCTTCTATGATGGCCTGCTTCAGCGGCACATTTTCCCTTAACCGGATATTGATAAAGTCAATCAGCAATACAGAGTTACGAACCATTACACCCGCAAGGGCTATAAAACCAATCATGGAAGTGGCGGTAAAATAAGCGCCCAGCAACCAGTGACCCAACACGATGCCTATTAACGATAACGGAATAGCGGCAAGCATTACCAGCGGCACCGTAAAGTTTTGAAACCAGCCCACTATCAAAATATAGATCAACAAAATGACCACCGCGAATGCAATCCCCAGGTCACGGAATACTTCAAAAGTAATTTGCCATTCGCCATCCCATTTCAAAGTATAATTATCTTCCAGTGCCGGTTGATGGGTGTATTCTTCCTTCAATGAAAATCCCTTTGGTACCTGTATGTTTTTTAAACTATCCGAAATATTGGCGATAGCATAAGAAGGGCTTTCCAGTGTGCCCGACATATCGGCCAGCACATACACCACTTCCTTTTGATTTTTACGAAAGATACTTTTCGGTTTTATTTGCCGGGTAACGGTTACCACATCCCTGATGGGCACCGCGTTTCCTTGCATCCCGATGATTTTCAAATCAAGGATATCATCCATACCCGCTTTATCCGCATCACTCAATTGCAGCCTGATTGCCGTTTGATTAAAGCCTACCGGCTGATATACATTGCCAGCCTGCATACCCGACAGCGCAGCGTTTACCGTTGCCGTTACCTGTGCCGTAGCCACTCCGTAACGCATTGCTTTTTCCTTATCCACCTGTATATGATACTCCGGCTGGTCAGCTTCCACCATCCAGTCGGCATCTACCACACCGGCTGTTTTATTGAACAATGTTTTTACCTGGTTGGCTATTTTTATTTGCTCATTATAATCAGGCCCATAAATTTCCGCTACCAGGGTTGACAATACCGGAGGCCCTGGCGGCACTTCTACGATCTTTACATTGGCATTGTATTTTTTAGCGATGGCCTGTATGGGCACACGCATCTCTTTAGCAATATCATGGCTTTGGATACTTCTGTGTTCTTTATCAACCAGGTTCACCTGTATGTCTGCCACATTATCCCCTCTTCTTAAATCGTAATGCCTTACCAAACCATTAAAACTTATGGGTGCGGATGTGCCGATATATGCCTGGTAATTCTCCACCAGCGGTTGCCCTGAAACATACTCCGCAATATCTTTTGCCACTGCCTGCGTCTTCTCCAGCGTAGTTCCTTCAGGCATATCAATCACCACCTGAAACTCGTTCTTATTATCAAAAGGCAACATTTTTAGCGCAACGGATTGGGTATAAAACAACATCATCACACCCAGCAGTATCACCACAATACTAATAATAAACGTCCAGCGTTTCCACCTTGTTTCAAGCAATGGATTAATCGTACCCTTGTATATTTTATAGATCCGGCTATTTTCCAATCGTAATGGTTTGCTCTCTTCATGATGAATACCTTTTTTTTCTTTTTCACGCAGAAAAATATAACCGAGATAGGGCGTTAAAGTCAATGCGACAATCAGCGACAGCATCATGGCAATGGAAGCGCCAATCGGCATCGGACTCATGTAAGGCCCCATCATGCCCGACACAAAAGCCATTGGTAATACCGCTGCAACTACGGTGAATGTGGCGAGGATGGTTGGGTTACCCACTTCATTAATGGCATAGATGGCGGCCTGCAATGGCGGCAACTTTTTCATCTTAAAATGCCGGTGCATATTTTCCGCTATAATGATGGAATCATCCACCACGATACCGGTAATAAATACCAGGGCGAACAGTGTAATCCGGTTGAGCGTGTAATCCATGAAGTAGTAACTGAACAGCGTAAGCGCAAACGTAACCGGCACGGATAAAAACACCACCAGTCCGCCGCGCCAGCCCATTGCCAGCATTACAAAAGCCGTAACTACCAGTATCGAAATAAACAGGTGAAACAACAATTCAGATACTTTATCGGAAGCTGTTTTACCATAATTTCTGCTAACGGACAACTGCACATCGTTGGGTAATAAATCCTTTTTCAGATGCTCCACTTTGTTGATGATCTGTTCAGATAATTTCATCGCATCAGCGCCTTTTTTCTTGGCAATGGATAAAGTAATTGCGGGATAATTCGATTTGAATACATTCGCTTTTGACGTGTCTGCCCTGCCATATCCAAACAGTACATACTGATTGGGGGTTTCAGGCCCGTCTTCAACTGTAGCAATTTGTTTTAAATAAACAGGTTGCTGCTGATTGGTACCCACCACAAGGTTGGCGACATCATCGGCCGTGGTTAAAAAATTTCCCGTCTCAACGGAAAATGCGGTATCATTTTGTAACAGGTTGCCACCAGGCATCTGCATATTGCTGCCTTGTATTTGCTTACTGACTGACAGAAAATCCAACTTACTTTCAGCCATCTTATTTTTATCCAATAACACTTTTACCTC
Source organism: Ferruginibacter sp. (assembly GCA_036169975.1). Taxonomy (GTDB): domain Bacteria; phylum Bacteroidota; class Bacteroidia; order Chitinophagales; family Chitinophagaceae; genus Ferruginibacter. Next base: position 6,685 of record JAVHOI010000287.1, read on the forward strand.
ACGGCTACGGCCACCCAGGATATTAACGTCTGATACATCGGGGATCTTTTTTATTTCATTGGTAAGCTCCTGTCCTATTTGTTTGAGGCGGTAGTCATCATATTTTTCACTCCATAATGTGAGGCCTAACACCGGCACATCATCTATCGCCCTCGTCTTTATCAATGGCAGCGTAACACCCTGCGGCATCTTGTCCATATTCTTCATCAGCTCGCTATACAGTTTCACCAGCGAACGCTCCACATCTTCGCCCACATAAAACTGAACGATCAGCATCGCCTGCCCTTTCATGGAAGTGGAATATACATACTCCACGCCTTTTACATTCGAGATCATTTTTTCCAAAGGCGCAGCCACCTTGGTTTCTACGTCCCTGGGTTCAGCGCCGGGATAGCCGATAAAAATATCCGCCATGGGTACTTTAATCTGCGGCTCCTCTTCCCGCGGAATTAAAAACGTGCTGTATGCGCCAATCATTAAAAAGGCGATCATCAGCAGTATCGTTAATTTCGACTGCAAAAACGCTTTGGCAATATTTCCCGAAAAACCATTTTTCATTTGTGTAATATTTAAGGCCTCCCCAACCCCTCCGAAGGAGGGGCTTTTAGAGTGTTAAATTTTTTTGACTCTTCTATCCAAGTTGTTTATTAATTATTTTTTTACCAGCATTAAATGAATGGTCATCATCGTTGTGTCACTCACTTGTACGGCATACCATTATTGAACTTTTACCACCAATTAACAAAAAGCCATTTCTGTTAAAAAATAAAAAGCTGCTTCATTTTTTGAGTTCTAAGAACCCCCCGCTGGCCAGCGGGGGCAGGGGGGCTTTACTTCCTGATGGCTACCTTCACCCCATTATACAATTTCCCATCAGCGCTGACAATAAAGGTTTCATTCTTTTCCAACCCCGTCAGTACTTCCACTTTATTACCAAAGGTTTTTCCCAATCTTACCCAACGAAGTAATGCGGTATTGTTGCTGCTAATGGTATATAGACCTGTCAACTGATCCTTATGTTCAATGCTTGAAAGCGGTACCATTACTGCATTTCCGGGTGCATTGGCAACAACCGATTCCTTTGTTGGAATAGAAACATTGGCGTACATACCGGCATACAATCCGGTTTTATCCTTATCAGGAATGCTTACTTTAATGATGTATTGCCCGCCGGTGTATAGTGAGGATTGATTGATCTGGGTAACCGTTCCTTTGATCGTTTTATCAATCGCTTTTATGGTTACAATTGCTTCCATACCCCGGTTAATCTGATTGATGGTATTTTCAGGAACTGATGCGCTTACCTGGTAACTGCCGCTTTGTTCAATGGTTAATACCGGCATTCCGGGATTGGCCATGCTACCAGCATCCGCCAATTTTTGTGTAACGATTCCGGAGAAAGGTGCGGTTAAATTAGTGTAACCAAGCATCGCGTTTACCTCGTTGCGCATTTGCCTTGCACCTTCCATTCTTGCTTTGGCGGCGCTGTATTGCAGGGTTACATTGTCTAATTCCTTTGCCGTGGCGCTTTGTTGCTTATATAAAATAGTGAACCTGTCGAAGTCTTTTTGCGCACTGCTTACCGCCGCCTGTGCTTCAGCAATCATGGCATCGGCCTGCGCCCTTTTTGCCAGCATATCCTGGTTGCTGATGGTTGCCAATAGTTGCCCTTTACCAACGCGGTCGCCCACTTTTACTTTCAGCATTGTAATGTATCCCATCACCCTTGTACTAATATTCGCTGATTGCGAAGCTTCAATTTGCCCGCTTACATTTACGCCCTGCAGCACATCGCCCGATGGCGTAGCAACCGTTACAACGATTGCCGCGCCGGTGTTAGCGATAGGTTCTTTTTTATCTTTGGAAGAACAGGCGGTTAAAAAAAGCAGCCCTATACCGGCGAATAATTGTAGTATTTTTTTTGTGTTAATGGTCATGCTCATTTTATTTTAAGAAATTTATTTTTGAGTGGTCGCTATTTTAATTAATGTTTCAAACTATTGATTCATTTATCCTTTCATTTTTCTACCCACCTGTCGTTCCGATGGAACGAATGGAATGTATATTTTTTCATTGCTTAACAGGGGAATTAAATTTTATTTATCGGTTGATGATGTTAATAATTGCAAATATGCCTTTGTCACATTTGCATTAAAAACTGCCTGCGCCAATGCGAATTTTTGTTGCGACAATTGTGTGGCCGCCATCAACACATCAGTTGTATTTACCAATCCCTGGTTATAGCGGTTTTGCAAAATCTGCAGCGATTCTGTTGCCTGCTCAATTGAAGTTTTTTGTTGCTGAATATCAAATTGGGCATCAGCCAAATCACGGTAAGCTTTGTTCAGTTCCAGTTGGCTTTGTTCTTTTTGTTGCGTCAATTGTTCACTTAATTTATTACGTTCAAGCGTTTGCGTAGCAATGGTATTTTTTCTGCTGTTGCCTTTAAAAATATCCCAGCTAAGTTGTACCCCGGCCATATAAGTATTGGCGCCAAAACCAGCCAGGCTGTTATCATTGAACTGGTAACTCCCAAAGGCATTCAACTTAGGAAGGAAACTTTTTTTATTGGAGGTAATCATCAGGCCGGAAGCTTCAATGGCTTTTTGCATGGCAACAAAATCTGACCGGTTAGCGGCAATTTTTGTGGTGGTATTAGTTTCAGCCTGTATGGTTTGAAGGGTATCATCTACTGTATAAATCACGCCATCCGGCTGCCCCATAAACAAACTCAGGTAATCCGATACATTGCGGATATTGCTGTTCGCTTTTGCCAGGTTACTCTCTACGGTAGTTACCTGCACCTGCGCATTCAACACATCCGACTTTTGAATTAATCCCTGCCTGAAATGATTATCGGTAAATGTGTAAACGGATTTTGTTGTCTGCAGTGCTTCTTCCAAAACCTTAACGGCATTGTATGCTAATTGTAGTTGCAGGTAAGCCCTCCGCACTTCAAAAGTTAAAAACTCTTTGGTGCGTTGTGTTTTGTATTGGTATATTTCCATTTGCTTTGCCGCCGCTTTTCTTTTGTACCCCATATCCATATTTACCAATGGCTGTTGCAGTTCCAGCTTTGTCATAAAATCCGGCGTGGCGCCGGGATGATTTAACAAAGCCGGATTAAAATCATTTTGTGAAATGGACTTTTGCTGCAGCTTAAACCCAAAAGCATTGAGTGGGTTGTTGGAAGTAAATGCGGTGTAAGAAAACCCAAGCTGCGGCAAATAAATAGCTTCCGTTTGTTTATAGTTGGATGCGGCGATACCTTCATCCAGCTTAGCCAACTGAATAGTTTTGTTATTTTTCAATGTAGCGGCGATGGCTTCATCCAGGCTTAATACCTTTGTAGTACCCTGTGCTGAAACGCCGGATACACCAGCATTAAACAAGCCAACTGCCAGTATCCCCATTATAATAAAATACCTTTTTCTATTCATTCCCTTTTTTAATTTGGTGCAAAACTAATGGCATCAAATTGCCTGTTTGGTAACATTTGTAACTTAGGACATTTTTAATTTATTGTTGCTGTAAGCAGATACTAAAATATTTTCTTCCCCGCGGGGACGATCCGGCAGGAATTTTAAAGCCTTTCGGCATAATAGTAAATATTAAAAGAATGTCAGGCAGCCGGC
>JAVHOI010000288.1:0-10310 GCA_036169975.1 Ferruginibacter sp.
TGGCTCAGTCAATTATTTCAGAAGGTTTAAAGAATGTAGCGGCAGGTGCGAATCCAATGGATTTGAAACGTGGTATTGATAAGGCGGTTGTTGCGGTGGTGGCCCATTTGCAGGGACAATCATTAACGGTTTCCGGTAAGCAAATTGAACAGGTTGCTTCCGTTTCAGCTAATAATGATGCCGTGATTGGAAAGTTAATCGCGGAAGCAATGTCTAAAGTAGGTAAAGAAGGTGTGATTACCGTAGAAGAAGCAAAAGGAACTGATACAACCGTGGAGGTAGTGGAAGGAATGCAATTTGACAGGGGGTATATTTCTCCATACTTTGTTACCAACAGCGAAAAGATGGAAGCGGAATTGCAGGATCCATATATCCTGATTTATGATAAAAAGATTTCAGCGATGAAAGATATCCTTTCTATCCTGGAAAAAGTCGCACAAAGCGGACGCCCTTTAATGATTATTTCCGAAGATCTTGATGGTGAAGCATTGGCTACATTGGTGGTAAACAAATTGCGTGGTACCATTAAGGTTGCCGCCGTTAAAGCGCCGGGCTTTGGTGACAGAAGAAAAGAAATGTTGCAGGACATTGCTGTTCTTACAGCGGGTATCGTTATCAGCGAAGAGCAGGGTTACAAATTGGAAAATGCCGATCTTACCTATTTGGGTTCCGCTTCTTCTATTGTAATTGATAAAGATAATACTACTATTGTAGGCGGTAAAGGTAAAAAAGCTGATATCACCGCAAGGGTAAACCAGATCAAAGCGCAGATAGAAGTAACTACCTCCGATTATGATAAGGAAAAATTACAGGAACGCCTTGCTAAATTAAGTGGCGGTGTTGCGGTGTTGTACATAGGCGCGGCAACAGAATTGGAAATGAAAGAAAAGAAAGACCGTGTGGATGATGCTTTGCATGCCACAAGAGCGGCTGTTGAAGAAGGTATCGTGCCAGGTGGTGGCGTCGCTTTTGTACGCTCCATTGCATCCCTGGAAAAACTGAAAGGCGCTAACGAAGATGAAACAACCGGTATCCAGATTGTAAAACGTGCTGTTGAAGAACCCTTGCGCCAGATTGTTGTAAACTGCGGCATTGAAGGCAGCATCGTGTTACAAAAAATCAAGGAAGGTGAAGGTGATTTCGGATTTAACGCACGCACGGAAGTGTATGAAAAATTCTTTAAGGCAGGTGTTATTGATCCAACCAAAGTTACCCGTATCGCTTTGGAAAATGCAGCATCTATTGCAGGCATGTTGCTTACAACAGAATGTGTAATTGCCGACAGGCCAAAAGAAGAAGCCCCACACATGGGTGGCGCTCCTGACATGGGTGGAATGGGAGGTTACTAATACAACCGCATTTCAAATTATAACAAGTCCCCTTCATTTTTGGAGGGGATTTTTTTTATGAACAGGTGTCATTCGTACGGGTGCATTTCAAAATGTGTCTCTATTTTCTTAAGGGTTGCCAACCTTGGCAATAGTTTTTCAAATAATAAGCGTCTATAAAAGGTTGGCAACCCTGTTCGACATTTTGAAATGCACCCATTCGTACTGTTAAGGAAATGACAATCAAAAATAGTGTAACCAGGGTTGGCACAAATGGCAGGGTTATTGGCTTTAAATGGTAAACATATTTAATTAACCCAAAAATCATTGTATGAAAAAGAGTTTACTTATTTTATTATTAGCGGCTATTACGGCTGGCGCTTTTGCCCAGGAAAATAAAGATCACTACGAAAAGAATCATGGTGATGACAACAGGGAAAGTAATCATAAGAAGTATGAAAACGATGATGACCATGACAATGGCCGCCATGACAAAAGTTTTAAAAAGGATAAGAAAAATAAAAAGGATAATGATCGCAGGGATTACCAAAACAGGCAAAACCGAAATAATAACGTGGTATATAAAAACACGCAAAGCAATGGCACGGTAAACCAGGGTAATACTAATACTGTTCCATCTGTTGTTACAAGATCATTCTACAATGATTATCCTGCTGCGAAAGGCGTGGTTTGGATAAAAGGTAACGGATATTGGACAGCAAGTTTCGTAAAGGGGATTTTCCGCCCCACCGCATCTTATTACAACAATGGCCAAAGAAGGAATTAATAAACATGATCTGCCTGCAACCCTGATGTTTGGATAAAGCAGGATTAATATGGAGGAGGTGAGCATCTGTAAAGCATCAACCTTTTAAATAGCATGGTTTGGTGCGAAAAAAAATGATAAATGATTAACCATTATAGCGAAAAAAAATGAGCGGAAATTATTCCGCTCATTTTGTATAATCTTCATTTACAAGTTCGCCGTAATCAACCAGCAGTTCTTCATCTGTTGTGATATCCCTTATTGCTTCAAAAAATTCGCCATCATTTATTGAAATAATATTTGGCGTATTTGCATGGTTTAGAAAATTGACGAGATCCATTTTTTTTAATCCATATTCAGGTACAAAATAATTTTCGTCATCATACAGGCAATAGGTTTCTATTAATTTTTTGAATGAGCAGGCAACAGATCAATTTCCGCCCGGGTTATTTTTAACCATTCTTCTTGTTTATTTTCGGGGTTTGAAAATATGCTACGGCATCCTTTGGGAATATCCCGTATGGCAAATACACCAATCCCTTCAATGGGGGAGGGCTTAATCATTACATACGTATTGGTTGCCAATTCCGCCAATAATGCCGCTTTGTTCATGTTATCAATGAGATAGAAATTGATCCGGAATTGCTCATCATAGGTTTGAAACCAATTCATTCTTATTCGCCAGTTCTACATCGGGTTTCGATTCATCCGTAAGCTTTACCTTACCACGGTCGTTTCTTACAATCCTCGAAAACAGGGAAATATCTTTATCAAATAAAAAGCGGAAAAATAATTTTGTCCAGGATGTATGATAAAACAGGGTATTATAAAATGAGGGTGCGGCTTTTCTTATCCGGGGCAACCTGTTCCAGGGCACTGAAGGAAAATCGTGGTGTTCATTATGAAATCCTACATTAAAAGCTACCGTGTTAAGGGGACCATAGTAGCTGTAAGTTTCCTGTTTGCCGTGGGTTAAATAATGTTCCTGGATCCATCTTGCGCCCAGCGGGTGAAGCCCAACCGAAAAGAAAAAACTGAATAATAAAAACAGCACCGCTTTTGGGCCAAGCAGCAGAGTAACGATTAGTGTAAAAGCAATTTGAACAGCCCAGTTTAATGCTATCCATCCGTCAAACGGTTTTATCTCCTTTAGCCTGCCAATTCTAAATACCTGGAACAGGGGATAAAACAACAACCATAATACTTTTCCAATAAAATAATTATTGATCAGTTTCGCTTCCCATTTGTTGGGCAAATCGGCATCAAGCTCATGTACGCCCTGAAAGGAGTGGTGCTTGATATGATATCTTTCAAATGAAACCGAACTGGGGAAAAGCTGCGGCATATTGGCCAATATGCCAGCCAGCCTGTTTGCTTCCGGTTTTTTAAATAGCAATCTGTGTGCACATTCATGTATCATTACAAACAAGGCATGATCGGCGAAAGCGCCCAAAAAATAAGCTGCCCCAACAACTATCCACCAGGATTGTGCGGATACCATCCATGCCATTACCACCTGAAATGTAACCAGGCCGATAATTGCAAATATGGTCAGGGGATTTTTGCCAATTAGTTTCCTGATGTTTGGATATTGCTTTAGGATTTCTTTGGTTCTGATGCGGTGTGGCTCTGATAATTCGGAGAACACAAAACTGGTTTTTCTAATCATGACTGGAAATATATTGCTTTTTTAAATGAAAACTTCCCTATGGAATCATTTATTATTATCCGGGACGATATTTTATTGTACAAATGATAAAATTTGAATGATACAATTGGATTTTTTTAAAGATAATTTGAGGATAGAAAAAAGGGTTGATTTTTTATAAAAATTTTATTGAACAAATCTACAAATAAAATACGGGTTTAAATCAATTAGGCTTTGGTCATAGGGTGCATTTCAAAATGACCCTCCAGAGAATAGTACGACATTTTGAAATTCTTCCCTTACATCCTTCACCTTCCGCCATTCAGGAAATGCCTGATTCTTTTGGTTATATTTCTAATTTTTCCAGCGTTATCAGTGTTTCCATAAGTTTATTCCAGGCAAGCTGCCATTCATCTTTTGCGCTGTTTACCTTATCCTGATGGCTGCCGTTTTTACCGCATTTCTCTTTCATATATTCTTCCAGCTTTTCCAAAGCCTCTTTGTTTAGTTCTTCTAATTTAATTTTTTGGCTCATTTTTTATTTTTTACAGGTAAAAGTTACGAATAAAAATATTGCTGACCAACTGTAAATTGCATGAGGCTTTTTCTTTTAGCGAGGCGGCGGATAATTTAAATGTTTTCATCTGTTTTAAAAGAAGCAAACTTTAAATTATCTTTTATATCCTTTTACATTTGCATCAAATTTCTTCAGGTGAAAAAAATAATTTTTTCGATGTTGGCCCTTGGTTGTGCATCCGTTGCTGTTGCGCAGCAGGAAATAAATATTGGTGATGCGGCCTCACACGAAGGTGATTCAGTAACCATCTGTACAAAGATATTTGGCGCCCGTTATTTTGAAAACGGGAAGGGGTCGCCTGCGCTGCTCAATGCAGGCGCCCAATATCCTGAAGTGCCTTTAACAGTGGTTATTTTTGGTGAAAGCAGGGCGGCCTTCGCTCATAAGCCGGAAGAGTTTTATATCAATAAAAATGTTTGTATTATCGGTCGCATAACAATGTATAAAGGGAAACCCCAAATTGTGCTCAGCAAAGAAAGCGATATAATGGTAAAGCCCTGATGAATTATCTACCCGTGAATTTTAGGACTCCTTTGGTAAAACAATAAAAATGAAGGAAAAGGAATTCGCATTAAATGGGAACTAACAAGGATATAAAAATAATTTTTTATTTTTTTGCTGAGTTGCACCAACCTAACTATTGCTACGATAGGTATTGCCTACTTTTTGAGTGCTACAAGCTATTATATTATTCCGGAAACTTTATTTATTTATTGGCACTTACCCTCCAAATCGTATTACTAACGTCATCCGTTACAAGCATGGAACCATCCGCCAACAATGCCACATCCACAGGCCTTCCGTGTACCTCACTATCTTTAGATCCTTCTACCATAAAGCCTGTTAAAAAGTCTTCAGGCTGACCGGCTGGCCTGCCATTGGCGAATGGAACAAACACAACCTTGTAGCCGGCTAATTGCTTCCGGTTCCATGAGCCATGCTGCGCAATAAAAGCCCCGTTATGGTATTTGGTAGGAAACGAATTCTTATCATAAAACACAAGTCCTAATGAAGCGGTGTGCGATCCGAGCGAAACATCCGGCACTATTGATTTGCTGATGAGGTCCGGTCGTTGATTACCTTTCATTCTTGGATCTTCATGCTTGCCATAATATGCAAATGGCCAGCCATAAAACCCACCCTCTTTTACACCAGTTAAATAATCCGGCACCAGTTCATCACCCAATTCATCCCTTTCATTTACAGCAGTCCATAAAGTATTGGTACCCGGCGCCCAATCCATACCTGCGGGGTTGCGCAGTCCCGATGCGTAAATGCGTTCGCCACTGCCATCGGGGTTTACCTCCAGTATATTCGCCCTCCTGATTTCATTATCAAGCCCATTTTCAGCTACATTTGATCCTGAGCCAATGGCTATATAAATTTTATTCCTTTTTTTGTTGGTAATAATATTTCTGGCCCAATGCCTGTTGTGTTTTCCGGCGGGCAATGATACCACCATAGTTCCATTACCACCAAGTTTATTGTCACCTTGTTTATAATCAAATCGCAATAGAGCATCCGTATTGGCTACATAAAAATGATTATTCAAAATCAGCATGCCAAATGGCTGGTTCAGGTTTTCGGCAAAAACAAAACGCCCTTCCGGCACCCCGTCCTTATTCGCATCGCGGAACATGGTGATGCGGTTGGCGCTTACCCCGAGATGCTGGGTTTTTATTTTTCGGGAAATTTTCGCCCCAAATTTTAATAATCCTTTTAGTATGGTATTGGATTCAGCTACAAAAATATCCCCATTGCTGCCTGCATATATCCATCTTGGATGGTCAAGGCCATCGGCGAATTTTGTAACCGTAAAGCCTGCGGGGGATAAGGGCTTTTTCCCATTCTGCCACCCAATAACCTTGCTGAAGTTTTTTACTGATTTGGTTTCATAAGGGCCGGGCAGTATATCATTGCTTTGCCTTATTACTGTTTTATTGGTTGTGTCGGAATTTGCGCATCCAATGAACGCTATCAAAGCGGGTAGGAAAATATAAATATAGAATGGATAATTTTTCATATTATTTTGCTTTTAGGCGCTGTAGTATGGCAACAATATGGATGCCATTAATTGCAGGCTTAAAAAGGGTAAGTTAAACGTTATTTAACTATATCCGATTGCATTAAATATAAAATGAAAAACCTTTCTGTTTTTCTATTGCCCACAAGGCATACTGTTCCTGTGGTTTTATAGGTTTTATTTATATGGTCTAAATTTTAAAAGATGAAAAATTCGTCCTCACGGTTCCTCTAAAGGCAAAGCATTTCAATTTGCAAAACTTTTCATTGGGTAATTATTTAGTTCCTGATTGTTTGATTTTTTTTGAAAAAATAAATATAAATGAGCGCTACAAAAATCAGGTCAATAAGTAAAGGTTCACTTAAAGTTGAAGATGATTTTGAAATCGTTTGCCAGGCGTAAAATAAATTTAATTGGGCAGGGACATGTATTGGTTATTTGCCAATAGTTGCATTCCAAAAACAATCCATTTTGTGATGGCCTGCCTAAAGGCCGCTTTGAGGAAAATGCCAAAGGTTATGTCTTACCTCCAAAGAAATCAGGCTGATTAAATACTGAATAGGAATAAGGAAAACGACGCTTTTAATAAAAAGTAACCGCAGCCATCCGGCAGAATTGATAGTAGAAAAGTTTTTTTTTCTTACAGCGATCTTACCATACTCATTGCCTCAATGGCCATTTGCTGGTTGTATTCAAATGTTAGTTGTTTGTGATTGATGGTATCTACGATGGTACCTATGAAACAAAGGCCACACGTAAAAAAGTAAAGGATGCCCATACCTATATGCCCCACAACAAAGCGTTGAATGCCACCGGCCAAAACAAAACCCAATAAACAACAAAGCAAAATGGTCTCTGTTTTTTTTCGCTTGCCATTGTAAAGGGAAATGAACAGTTGCAATTTATCTTCCGGCAAATTTTGAGTGATGGATTGCAGGTAAGCCAGTTCATTGGGCTCTACTGCCGGTATCTGCATCATTAAATCAGTCTGCATAAACTATCGCTTTTTGCGGGTAAGTTAATTGTTTTATCCTGAACAGTATAATAAATACTGCGGGTATGCCTAACAGGTGCTCATGAAAGGATTGCGCAAAATTCAAATGAAGGGCATGATGTATTGAATGGCCAAGCCCACAGCCCGGGCAACTTTTAAAACCAATAAACCGTAAAACACAAAGGGAAGGCTGGGATGTATCGGTGTTCATAAAAAATAGAATACAAATACCTGCTATCCAAAACCCTGCCTCAAGGTGATGCTGCATCCATCCTAAAAAATTATTGCCGGTAAAAAGTCGCTTCTTCATATCTTTTGATATTCATGATTAAAAAGAAATTATTTAGCTTAAAGAATTTTATTGCCTTTAGATGCCACGTTAAAACAAATGACGGGTAATGACTTTAATATTTATTTATCCTTATTTCCCTTCGCTGGCTCATCCCCTTCTTTTGTAATTGTTCTGGTATCCGGTAACCTGCCCCGTTTATAAATAATTAATCCATTCAGAAAATTACGCAGTATCTGATCGCCGGCTTCTACATAACCAGGATGATCTTCGTTTCTGAAAAGATCGCCCAATGCGCCTTTGGTAATTTTGAAATCTACCAGTTCAAGTATCTTTATAATATCATCATTGCGCAGCGAAAGGGCTACCCTTAATTTTTTTAGTATATCGTTATTGCTTAACATGAAATGCCTGGTTTAATAAAATCTTTGAAGGGTTAAATATAGCACAATTGATCGAATAGAAATACTGTTCATCTTTTAGCAAAGTTGAATGCGTATTGATCCGAAGGCTTCGAAAGCGCATTTACTATACATTATCAAACGGAGGCCCCGCAAACGGGGCAGGCTGTTGTACCGGGTAGCTAAACCAATTGTCATAATTTGTTTTTAAATATCTTTTTATTGAAATTTGCCCGTATGGATTTTAAAAGAAGAAAATTTTTCCCCCGGTTTGCATACGGGTTTTATTCAGAACAATATCAACTATATTTTACAAAATGAAATTATTTTTTGCTTTCACTATCGTATTGTTATGTTTATATAGTTGTGGCAATAATCCAAACCCGGCGGATAAAGTTAGTACAGAAGGTACAACTGCAACACCTGTTATCAATTATGCGGTTACAAAATTTTTCCCGCATGATACCAATCTTTATACAGAAGGGTTTTTAGTACATGATGGCCAGTTGTTTGAAAGTACGGGATCGCCGGATGACCATCCTCAAACTAAATCCGTTATTGGGATCATTGATTTGTCTTCAGGCAAGATGGATGTAAAAGTAGAAATTGACAAATCGAAATATTTTGGCGAGGGTATTCTTATTATTAATAATAAACTTTACCAGCTCACTTATACAAACCAGGTAGGTTTTATTTACGATGCCAAATCATTTAAACAAATTGGCCGGTTTACCTATTCGAATAAACAAGGCTGGGGTTTGACAACTGATGGCAAAGAAATAATTATGAGTGATGGCACGGATAAATTAACTTTCCTGGATACGGCTTTGCTAAAACCTTTAGGGATATTATCCATCACTGAAAATGGGATGCCTGTTGACAATTTAAATGAGCTTGAATTTATAAATGGATTTATTTACGCCAATATCTGGCAAACTAATTTCATCGTTAAAATTGACTCCTTCAATGGCAAAGTGGTAGCAAGGCTTGATCTTTCCTCATTGGCTTTTGAAGCAAAAAATAAAAATCCCAAAGCTGAAGTATTAAATGGAATCGCCTACGATACCGTATCGGATAAAATTTATGTAACAGGAAAATTGTGGCCAAATATTTATCAAATAGAATTTGCTCATTAAATCTTTCAATTCTGGTATCCGGCAACCACCATTGTTTCTCCAATAAATTCTATCCGGTTTTCACCTTGCCTGCAAGAATTGTGGTTCCCATGCCAATCATTGCAATTACGGTAAAGGACCAGCGCAAATCAGACGCTCCGGCAATAAATCCAATCAATGGCGGACCAACAAGAAAACCGAGAAAGCCAATTGTAGAAACCGCTGCCAACGCAACACCTGGCTGCATCGTTTTCGATTTGCCCGCCAGTCCGTAAACCAATGGCACCACAGATGAAACGCCCATACCTACTAATAAGAAGCCAATTGTGGCAGGAATTAAGAAGGGAAATATAACTGCTGTTAAAAGCCCTGTAGTAATTACAATGCCACTAAATTGCAGCATGGGTTTTACTCCAAATTTTGTAACTGACCAATCAGCGATAAACCGCCCGGCTGCCATACTGCTCATAAAAGCGACGTAGCCAAGGGTAATAAGGGAGGCAGGTACCTTCACCACTTTTTGAAAATACACACCGCTCCAGTCAAACATGGTTCCTTCGCAAACCAGGCAACCGAATGCAATCAAACCAAGTTTAATAATGGAAGAATCGGGCCTGGCGAAAACCGGTTGTGTGTTGTTGCTTTTGTTGTGTGATAAAGTATTTTTAAATGAGATAAAGGCCAATAAAAATGCGGTAGCACAAATGATGCAAAAATGTAGGAAAGGTGATAGATGTACTGCCACCAGCAAGGTACCAACGGCTGCGCCGGCAAAGCCCGCCAGGCTCCACAATCCATGAAAAGATGCCATGATGGAACGGCCATATAATGCCTCTACCGCCACTGCCTGTGTATTAACGGATATATTAAAAAGATTGCCCCAAAAACCAAATACAAACAGCGTGGCCGACAGCAGCCAAACGGTAGGCGCCAACCCTAAAAGTATCAATGTAAGTGGGTAAAGTAATGCGGTAATGATAACTATTTTGCGGCTTCCGAAACGGCCAACCAGATAACCCGCAAACGGCATACTTATCATTAGCCCCATGGGTAATGCAAATAACACTGCGCCAAGTCCGGCATCACTTAATAGCAGTTTCGTTTTAATATCGGGTATGCGGCTGGCCCAGGAGGCGAATGTCAAACCGGCTATAAAAAAGAAGGTACTT
>JAVHOI010000289.1:0-2154 GCA_036169975.1 Ferruginibacter sp.
CGTCAGGCGAATATTCAGGCCCATCCGCCAGTCCTTTTATGTTGAAAGTCAATTGAACTTCCGGTCCCCCATTAACTGATTTTTTGTATAAATTATAAGCCGGGCTTTTACTGATCCTTTGCGCGGTATAAATTACTTCCCTGCCATCGGGGCTCCAGCCATGCAGGTAAGATGGGGTACTGTCTGTTATTAACTTAGGTCCGCCACCGGATATCGGCAACACATAAACCGTGGAACCCCCGCCAGGTAATCCTTCCCGGTGATGGCTTATCCCAAGCATTTTTCCATCAAAAGAAATTACATGATCGTTGTTATTCCTATTGGCAAAGCCGGTATTTAATTTTTCCGGCACACCACCCCCTAAGGGTATGGTATATATTGATCCACCCTGGTTGAATAATATTCTTTTGCCATCTGGCATCCAGTTGGGCGCTTCCAACCTGCCTGCATCCTGGTAAATTATTTTTCTTTTTCCATCCAACACATTCATAATTTCCAACCTGGCGGACAGGACGCCATCCTTATAACCATCGTGGGTATCCGGTACTGTTTTTTCTATTCTTACATTCCATGCAATGCCTTCTTCCTGTTCTTCCGCATTGTGGCTGCATACAAATAAACCTGCTAATACTTCAGCAGGCATATCCGGCATATCAGTCCTTCCCGCTTCCTGCAAAGGCTCGCCGGCATTGGCTGTCCGCATTATTATCGTTTTGCCCAGGCGTTCCAGTTGCAGTATTTCAACATTTTTTTTCAAAAGAAAAATTTCATCCTGCGGGTCCCGCATGAATGCTCCACGCAACCTGCGCCATTGTAATACGGTTAATCCATCTCCGTGTAAGGTGGCGCTGATATGAGCCGCATCTTCCTGTTCGGATTCACGGATCATCCAGCCGATTTTCCGATGCGGATCTTTACCCACCCCCAGCAATTTCACATTGGCGGTTAATATGAAATCACCTTTCAATTTATTGAAGGCGTATTGAAATTCGTCCCGGTTAAACCAGATATTATAGCCCCCGCCTTTTAGCGTGTAAGCCTGTTCGTTGCTATCGTATAAAGTGGCGCCCTTAATTTTTGGATTGCCAATATCCGCATGGTTTTGAAAATCACCAACAGGCGCTGATTGAGACATGGTAACAGATGCAGTGAATAATAATAGTGCAAGCAAAGGCGGTTTCATAATATTATTTTTAATCGTGTAATAAGATTAATCCGGAATAATCTCCGGGCAATACTTTTACAATTCCATCTTCTTCATCAATTCCACCGCATGATTGGCGGCCCTTGCGGTTAATGCCATATAGGTAAGGGATGGGTTTTGTGTGGAAGTAGAAGTCATGCAGGCGCCATCCGTTACAAATACATTTTTGCATTCATGCAGTTGGTTCCATGCATTCAATAAAGATGTTTTGGGATCCTTACCCATTCTAACGCCGCCCATTTCATGAATATCCAATCCGGGAGCCTGCTTGCTGTCTGAAGTTTTAATATCCGTAAACCCTGCCTTGGTGTACATCTCTGTATATTGTTCAAAAAAATCCTTGATTATCTTTTCGTCATTCTCATCATAATCAATGGAGATTTTTAAAAGCGGGATCCCCCATTCATCTTTTTGATCCTTATCAAGGGTAACATAATTGGTTTCCTTCGGAATGGTTTCTCCCATACACTGCGAACCAATATTCCATGAGCCTAACACCGGAGCCGCCATCAGCTTATCTTTCAGCCCATTCCCAAATCCCTCTGGTTTGTTGTAGGAATAGCGGCTGGCATTGAAGGTGGTAGCATATCCCCGCAGGAAATCAGTATCCTGTTTGCGTACATTTCTAAAGCGGGGAATATAGGCGCCCGAAGCACGGCTCTGTTCGGTTGTAAAATCAAGCATGCCATCATATTTAGCGGTTATCCTTGCCCGGTAATTATGAAATGCGACGTATTTTCCAAGCAGACCGTTATCATTACCAAGCCCATTGGGAAAACGTTTGGATATGGAGTTGAGCAGTATCAGGTTCGTATTCATATTTCCAGCATTTACAAAAATTACCGGGGCGAAAAAATCAATAGCCTGTTTGGTATTGGCATCAATAACCCTTACCCCGGTTGCTTTGCCCTTTGCATCATCATATATAATGGAATATACCACGGAATGAG
>JAVHOI010000290.1:0-2152 GCA_036169975.1 Ferruginibacter sp.
GTTGATAATGACCGGGATGGATTGGTGGATGAAGATGGTTATGATGACCTGGATGGCGATGGCAATATCGTGCAGATGCGCCGCAAAAATCCGAATGGCCGTTACAAGATTGATCCCGCCAATCCAAACAGGATGATTGAAGTGGGGCCGGATGAAAAGGGCGACTATGAATTGCTTGGCTTTGAAGGTATTGACAATGACGGCGATGGCCTGGTGAATGAGGATGGGCCTGAATTTGAATACGATCCAAACCGCGACTGGGGCTGGAACTGGCAACCCAATAATATTCAGAACGGCGCTTACAAATATCCATTTTCATTACCCGAAAACCGGTCGGTAATGGAGTTTGTAATGAAACATCCCAATATCGCCGCAGGGCAATCTTTTCACAATTTCGGCGGAATGATATTGCGTGGCCCTGGCGCAGCCGAAGATGTAGGAACCTACGATCCGGCAGACGTGCAGGTTTATGATGTGCTTGGAAAAAAAGGGGAAGAAATAATTCCGGGCTATAAATACCTGGTAGTTTATAAAGACCTCTATTCCGTATTTGGCGGGGAGCTGGATTGGTTTTATGGGAGCCGGGGTATTTATACTTTTTCCAACGAATTGTGGACGCCTTATCTAATGTACAATTCAGATGCCGCCAGAAGTTTTAATGATGAAACTACTTTTAAATTTGACCGGTATCTTTTATTTAAAGACGCTTTTGTAGAATGGCATCCCTACAATCATCCGCAGTTTGGCAAAATAGAAATTGGTGGTTTTAAAAAGAACTTCACCCGGATGCATCCCGGATTTTTACTGGAGAGTGATGCCCACCGCAACATGGCATTTACGGTTTATCATGCTTACCATACACCAAAACTGGAGATTGATACCATCATGGAAAGAGGCCTCGGCGACGGTTTGATAGAAGTGACCGCCATCATTGGCAACAAACGTTTAATGCCAACACACTCAAGCCAGGATCTGAAATATAAAATTGAACGGCCTGATTATATTTCATTAACAGGAGTGAAAGTAATAGCCGGTATGACGGTGGACAATCGTAATCCTATCGCGGCAGTTGAACAAAAAAATGATCCGCAAAAAATTGAGGTAGATAATATTCCGGGTCTTGGGCAGGTTACTGTAAGATGGATTATCCAGGGCAATACAAAATATTCCATTACGGTGGATAGCCGGAAAGGCGGAGTAACAACCAGGATAAAATAATTTGCAGAAACAGGATAGTTTATATTTGCATGTTTCTTTTATTTATCAGGCAAAGGCTTGAAATGAAAGGTTCAATTTAACCACCTGGAAAATAATTTTTCAATCTTCCCTATCTGCATTTTTAAAATGCAGGGGAAACAAATTTCTTATATGAAAATAGCAATATTAGGCGCTGGTATGGTAGGCCGTGCCATGGCCCTTGATTTAGCCAACAATCACCTGGTCACTTCATTTGATGTAAGCAGGCAATCACTGCAAGTACTTACGCAAAAAAATAAATCAATCAACACTGTTCAAACGGATTTAAGTGACCACGGTAATTTCAAAACCCTGTTGAATGGTTTTGATTTTGTGGTATGCGCCGTACCCGGTTTTATGGGATTTAAAACTTTGGAGGCTGTCATCAATGCACAAAAAAATGTAGTTGATATTTCTTTTTTCCCGGAAGATTCATTGCAGTTGGATGCGTTGGCAAAGCAAAATAATGTTACCGCTATTGTTGATTGTGGCGTAGCACCGGGAATGAGTAATTTGATTTTGGGCTATTACAACGAGCGGATGAAAATTAACAGCTTTGAATGCATGGTGGGTGGCTTGCCTAAAAAAAGAACGAAGCCTTTTGAATATAAAGCGCCCTTCTCGCCCATAGATGTGCTGGAAGAATATACAAGGCCGGCACGCTATGTGGAGAATGGATGCATTGTAACCAAACCAGCATTAAGCGATGTGGAACTGTTGGATTTTGAAAAAGTAGGCACGCTGGAATCCTTTAATACCGATGGCCTGCGGAGTATTTTATTTACGATGGGCCACATACCGAACATGAAAGAAAAAACATTGCGTTACCCGGGGCACATTGAATTGATGAATGCGTTGATCAAAGCCGGGTTTTTAAATACGGTACCGGTTATTTTTAAAGGGCAACAAATTTCAC
>JAVHOI010000291.1:0-10286 GCA_036169975.1 Ferruginibacter sp.
GGAGATACCATACGGGTAAGCCTGACCGAAGATCCTGAACTGGAAATCCCGGTATGCAAAAACCTGGTGAAACGATATTCCGAAGAGCGGCTACACAAGGCCGGTAGCCGGGCAATCCCCCTTATTGAAAAACTTCCCTATTCGCCCTTCGAATATAATCGAAGAGAAACTTTTGCGGTAAGTAATATGGGTAATAAGCAGGTGCCCGTAGTAATTGCCGATTTAAGTAAAATTGATAAAATCAGACCAACGCATCTCCAGAGTGTTGGGTACACCTACAATTCCGCTACTGATAAATGGGCAATAAGTGATATGGCTGCTGATTATATTTTTACCGGCAATCAACTATTGGATTTCGCTTTGCCCGGTACGGTTAAAGTTATCGTTTATCCGGCTGCCTGGCAATTGGCAAATGAAAAGGCTTCTTATTTTCCCATATTTGAGGACAGTGGTTATGTTGCCGCGAAATCAATATCAGACCAGCTCAACTTTGTGATGATTGATTGCTTCAGCGATGCCACCCCCATCAATGATTTTACTTATTTGGATGAGCTGGCAAATGACCCCAAAGTGGTTCTGTGCCTGAGTTCAACAAATATCCTTGCCATGCATGCGGTAAGGCGGATGATGATAGAACTAATGAACCGTGCCATTAAAAACCCGGTCGTTTTTATTACCGACAGTAATTGGTCCACGGCTGATGAACACCTTATCCATTATGCAACGGAAACCGGGGCTTTGTTTTTAGAAGGAATGGGGGATGGTATTTGTCTCGGTATTTCTTCAGGTGCATACAATGATGTAACCAATAAGGAAGTCAGTGGAAGAAATTATATAGCGAATGTTTCAGTCGAACAATTTATTAATAATACAAGCTTCTCCATTTTACAGGCCACCCGGACAAGGATTTCAAAAACTGAATATATCAGTTGCCCGAGTTGTGGCCGCACACTTTTTGACCTACAGGAAACCACTGCGAAAATAAGGAGTGTAACCAATCATTTAAAAGGTGTCAAAATCGCCATCATGGGTTGTGTTGTGAATGGCCCGGGAGAAATGGCCGATGCTGATTTTGGATATGTGGGAAGTGGCGTTGGAAAAATTACTTTATACCGCGGCAGGGAAGTGGTTAAAAGAAATATTGACAGCGCCATCGCGGTAGATGAACTGATCAGTTTGCTGAAAGAGAGTGAAGCATGGGTGGATGCCGATTAAATTATTTTATCACCTCGGCAAGCTTCATTTCCAGGTTATCGCCCCTCAGGTTAATCCCAATAATTTTACCTTCAGGGTTAACCAATACATTATAAGGGATGCCATCAAACCCGTATAGGTTAACGGCTGCGCTGTTCCAGTATTTCAGGTCGCTGATATGGTACCACGTCAGGTTGTCGGCTTTAATTGCGTCTATCCATTGTTGTTTGTCTTTATCCAGCGATACGCCAAGCACCGTGAAATTTTTATCTTTATAGGTATTGTAAGCCTTTACTACGTTCGGGTTTTCGCCCCTGCACGGGCCACACCAGCTTGCCCAAAAATCAACCAGCACGTATTTTCCGCGAAGCATGCTTAAAGAAAAAGGTTTGCCGCTTGTATCGGGCATATTAATATCCGGTGCAAGCCCACCTTCTTGCGGCTTCGATTTGTTTTGGGCTACCATTTGGTTGTATTGCGCTACAATCATAGCTATGGCCTGATTATCGGGAAAACGTTTGGCAAGGCCGCTAACTGTTTTCTCCAATTTTTCTGGTTCTACGCCGCCGGTATATCCCAAACTGAACAATGCCATAACAGCATTGCTGGTGGTATCCAGATAAGTAAGGATATAATTTTGATAGTTCTTTTCTTTTTCAGTCAAATCTTTTTGCATCACTTTATAGAGGCTATCCGTTTCCGAAGGATTTTTATATTGTTGCAATAGAGTGGATTTTTCTTCAAGCCCTTTTCTTTGTTCATCAATGACGGTCATGAATGTTCTGAGCAAATGGTTCGCCGGGGAATTAAAGGCTGCGGCCTGTATTGACAGATTATTATTATCGGCCGAAAAAGGGATAGCCGGCTGATCATTTATAAAAATAAAAACAGCTTCACTTTTTTCCAGCCTAAGGCGGTAGAGCCCTTCTTCGGGAGCCAATGCGGTTAAAGAGAATTTACCATTTTTTAATCCAGCCGTATCCAGCACTGCAGGGGCTTTCTGGCTAAAGTATAATTCTTCCAAATAAATTTTCTGATCCGGTGCATTTTTTAATTCCCCCGAAACGGTAAATTTCCCTTTTTGCGTTTCATTATTGCAGGAGCATAAAATAACGGCGCTCAGGGCAATTGTAAAAAGCCTCATCAATTGTTTCATTAACTTAATTTTTTGGCTAATAATTTATTTACTACGTTCATGTCCGCTTTGCCTTTGCTTATTTTTTTTACCTCGCCGGCAAACAAACCCATCAATCCCTTTTTGCCACTTTTATATTCTTTTACTTTATCGGGCATTTTGGCGATTACATCGTCTATCCATGCGGCAACAGAGCTGCTATCGCTTTCCTGAAGGAGGTTCAGTTCAGTTGCTATTTGTAACGGTTCTTTTTGCGGGGCATTTATTAAGGCCATCAATATTTTGGTAGAAGCAATGCTGAAATTTACCTTACCACCATCTATCAATTGAATTAGCGCCGCGATTTTTGAGGGCGCTAAAGGAAACCCCTCCAGCTCAACAGCATGATCATTTAAATAGGATTTGACAGGGCCCATCAGCCAGTTAACCGCCGCTTTATAATTGGTGGTATGTTTAATTAATTCCTCAAAATAATTTACCAGCGATTTATCACTGCAAATCACCTGCGCATCATATTCCGGCAGAAGAAAGACATCCTTATATTTTAATTCAAGCTCTTCCGGCAAAGCCGGGATCGAATTTTTTACCTGTTGTAAAAATTCGTCCGTGATATTAAAAGGCGTCAAATCAGGGTCTGGAAAATATCGGTAATCATCCGCCTCTTCTTTGGTGCGCAAAGAAAATGTAGTATTATTATCCGCATCATAACTTCTTGTTTCCTGTATTATAGCTGCGCCACTTTCTACAATATCAATCAATCGGGTTACCTCCAAATCAATCGCCCTTTTTACGTTTCGGATACTATTGAGATTTTTAACTTCTACCCTGGTGCCTAATTTTTTTTCACCTTTCAGGCGAACTGAGATATTGGCATCACAGCGCAAACTTCCTTCTTCCATATTGCCATCGCAGATATCCAGCCAGCGCACCAGTCGCCTTAATGCTGTAATGTAGGCGAATGCTTCATCGCTGCTATGCAGATCGGGTTCACTCACTATTTCCAATAAAGGAACGCCTGCACGATTCAGGTCTATGGCAGTATAATTTTCATCTATATCATGCAAACTTTTGCCCGCATCTTCTTCAATATGGATTCGGTTGAGACGAATTTCCCTTTCCACATCACCCACTTTAATTCTTACAAATCCATTCCTGCAAATAGGCGTAGTGTGCTGGCTTATCTGGTAACCTTTGGGCAAATCGGGATAGAAATAATTTTTGCGGGCAAAATAATTCCGCTGTTCAATTGCGCAATGTAAAGCCAACCCTAATTTAATGGCAAATTCAATTGCCTTTTTATTCATCCTTGGCAGGGTGCCGGGGTGAGCCAAAGTTATGGGGCTGATATGTGTATTTGGCGCTGCGCCAAAGGAAGCGCTGTCTCCACAGAAAAGCTTGCTTTTGGTAAGCAACTGTGCATGCACTTCCAGGCCAATTACCACTTCGTATTTATCATTTTTTATCACGGGGGCAAAGGTAAGGATTGCATTTGAAGGTTAAAAGTTGAAGGTTGAAGATTCTGGATGCAGGATGCAGCCTAAAGCTTGATGGTATAGTGAAACCCTTTAAAAAGGCAACATTCTTTCGCAGGGTTCGGCTCCCTCTCCCTTGGAGAGGGCTGGGGTGAGGTTGCTTTTTAATACAAAATGCCATCAGTAAACAGATGATGCTTTTTACTGATGACTTTGGCTTTCCGGCAATATTCTATAGATTGGCCGTTTTTAATTTTTTCGGAAATTTCACTTCAAAACTCATTTCATTACCATTGCGTTTTGCCTTAATGGTGTAAGCAGACTTTGAATCCGATGGGAACAATTGCCCACGTGCATCATCTGTGTTCTTAATTTTAGCGCCGCCTATTTCCGTAATGATGTCATCTTTTTTTAACCCGGCTTTTTCAGCGGCGGATCCCTCTTCCACTTCAATCACTTTTACATTACCCCCTTCTTCCGTATCCTGAATTTTTAATCCCAATTTTTTTTGACGGGGGAAAGAATTTTCAAACTGGATTAACGGGGCAAGATCATGGCCAGCGCCGGGTGCCATGGATTCCAAATCACGCAACCTATCTTCGTACATCAAATCCCCGTTAGGTTCCCCAAAAATTTCCGGGGCATTGAATGGCCTTACTTTCATGCGGGGGAGTTTATAATTAAACGTCATGGCTTGTTTCATTTTTCTTTCACCCAATGTTGCTCTTACGCTGCTTTCCTTACCATTTCTCATATACGTTATCCTTACAACATCCTTTGGCTTTTTAGCTGAAATGACACCGGATAAATTTTCACCATCAGTTATTTTTTCATCACCCACTTTGGTAATGATATCATCTTTTTTTAACCCTGCTTTATCGGCTCCGCTTTCTTTTACTATTTCGATAATTTTAGCCCCTTCCTTTACTTTTTCGGTGGTAACACCCAGGAATGGTTTAATCATTTCTTTAGCAGCTTTCAATTGATTCATTATATCATCCCGAAAAGGCATGTCCTCAGGATTAAATCCAAATGCCATCATTTTGTCCCCATCCCGGATAATAATTTTTCTCTTATTGATCGTTACATCGCCATCTTCAAATTCGGCGAGGGGTTTGCCGTTTACGGTTATTTTATCGCCATTGACCTCTACTTTTAAGTTCAGTTCTTTACCGCCCTTATTTCGGATTACAATTTCCTCGGTCTCCTTTTTTTCAACTTTCTCTCCTTTTTCAATATTTCCCTTTTTGTCAACTGTTACTTCAATTTCTTTTTTCTCTTGTTTTTCATCCTGTGCTTTCAAATAAAAAGGCAGGCTGATGAAAGTCAGGGCGGTGATAGTTATTATTACTTTTTTCATGATAATATTTTTTATGTACGAAATTGTTGGTAGTTCAAAAGTAAACGTAATTGTTGAATTACGAAATAATTCGCATATTCTTTTTAAAGCTTTAACAAAATTTTTTATCGCAACCAATGGAAATAATTTTTACGAATTTATCTCTATGGATTTACTGCATGAAAAACTTTTATCGGGCAATTATCTTCAGTCGCATCTATTATGAATTGCATGCCAATTTTATGAAGCACTTTTATCGCTCCGGTATTTTTTGAATGCGCCTTGCCAATTATTTCTTTTAAATGAAGCTTAACTAAACTATAATCTAAAACATGTTTTGCGTCTTCAGTAGCAAAGCCTTGCCCCGGGCAAATTGATGAAAGCGATATCCTAAATCAAATTCCCCGGATCCTTTCAAATATTTTAATCCACACCAGCCAATAAATTCATTGTTGTCTTTGGTATGGATAGCTCAGCGGCCGAGATTGTTTATTTATTGTGGTAAAATAATATTAATGATAATTTCCTTCGCCTGCTCATCATTTTGCAAGGTGGGTTCAGGAATATATTTTAAAATTTCCGGGTCGCTGTTGAGTTGGTGAATTAACGGTGCATCCGCTTCGGTGAATTGACGCAATATTAAACGGGGCATTTCTAAAATGATCTGCATGACAGATAAATGAAATGATGAGTGATGAATAATGAGTGATCTTAAAACTTCCTTTTTCCCTTACTCGTTAACCGGTTACAACAGCGATCTGACTTTATCAATCGCGGTTCTTAAATTACTTATATCCTGCCCGCCAGCTGTCGCGATAGTACTTTGCCCACCACCACCTCCTTTTATTAAGCCTGAAATATTTTCCTTGATGATTTTAGCGGCGTCTAATTTTTTTGCAGCCACTACGGTATCCGAAATGCCAAGTGCGACAAACGCTTTGCCATCAATATTGGTACAGAGTACGACTACATGGTCATTGAGATGGTTTTTCAGGTCAATACATATTTTCTTTAAAGCGTCTGCGCTGCCCACTTCAATGATTTCCCCAATGAATGTCACATTGTTGATGATCTCATCTTTTTGCAACAATTCATTTCTAATGCCAACTAATTGTCTCGCCTCCAACCCTTCAATTCTTTTTGATAAAGCACTGTTTTCAGCGGATAAATTTTCAATGGATTTCTCAATGTCTTTTGGATTTTTCAGCAGGCTCCGGATTGTATCCATTTCCGAAAAAACATTATTGATATATTGCTCTGCCGCAAGGCCACAAACAGCTTCAATCCTGCGGACACCCGCTGCTACCGCGGATTCGTGTTTTATTTTAAATAAACCCAACTCACCTGTACTGCCCACGTGTGTGCCACCACACAATTCGATAGAATAACCGGGATCCATAATCACCACCCTTACAATATCACCATATTTTTCGCCAAACAATGCCATAGCGCCAAGGGCAACCGCTTCCTCTTTATGCATTGATTTTATAACAACGGGAATATTTTCCCTGATTTTTTCATTCACTATTTTTTCTACATCGGCGATTTCTTCATCTGTTACTTTGGCAAAATGGGAGAAATCGAAACGGAGGTGTTCTTCATTTACCAGGCTTCCTTTTTGCGCTACATGCCTACCTAATACATTACGCAAAGCTGCGTGCATTAAATGGGTAACACTGTGATGTACTGTAATGGCTTGTCTTCTGCAGGCATTTACTTTGGCAACGGCCAAACCGTTAATGGATTCCGGAAGCTTATCCGTAAAATGAATGATCAGGTCATTTTCTTTTTTGGTATTGGTTACTTCAATAGTTTCCTCACCAAAATGTATTGTACCCGTATCGCCTACCTGCCCGCCGCTTTCGGCATAGAATGGAGTGGTATCCAAAATAAGTTGGTAAAACGCTTTTGCTTTGGAAGATACTTTTCTGAATTTGATTACTTTGCTTTGGGTTTCCAGGATATCGTAGCCCGTAAATTTATTGGATACATTTTCAATAAGCGTAACCCAGTCTTCCGTATCCAAAACCGCGGCGGAACGGCTGCGGTTTTTTTGTTGATGCATTTCATTTTGAAAGCCTGCTTCATCAACCTTTAAATTATTTTCAGCGGCAATTAACATGGTTAAATCAAATGGAAAACCATAGGTGTCGTAGAGTTCGAAAGCAATGGCTCCTTCAATTCTTTTCTTTGACTGAGACTGTGCCATCGTTTCATCAATTCTTTTCAAACCTTTATCGAGGGTCCTTAAAAAAGCTTCTTCTTCTTCTTTAACCACTTTAATTACAAAATCCAGTTGTTGTTTCAATTCGGGAAAAACAGCTTCAAATTGTTTTGCCACAAAGGGTAATAGTTGAAACAATAATGGCTGTTTATAATTCAGATAGGAATAATAATAGCGGACCGCACGGCGAAGGATACGGCGTATAACATAACCTGCGCCAGTGTTTGATGGAAGTTGCCCGTCAGCAATGGCTAAACTTATTGCCCGTATATGATCGGCAATAACCCTGAATGCAACACATTCCCTGTCATCTGAAGCTTTATATTGCCTGTTAACTATTTTACTTATTTCACTGATCGTTCCCGAAAAAACATCCGTATCATAATTACTTTGTTTGCCCTGCAATACCCTTACCAATCTTTCAAAACCCATACCTGTATCCACGTGTTTGGCCGGCAAAGGTTCCAGGCTGCCATCCTTTTTTCTGTTAAACTCGATGAATACATTGTTCCAGACTTCAATCACCTGGGGATGATCGTTGTTTACTAATGTCCTTCCTTCAATATTTTTTCTTTCTTCATCCGTTCTGCAATCCACGTGAATTTCGGTACAGGGCCCACATGGCCCGGTATCGCCCATTTCCCAAAAATTATCCTTTTTATTTCCAAATATGATGCGGTCTTCCGCTATATATTTTTTCCATTCGGTAAAGGCTTCTTCATCTTTGGGTAACCCTTCGTTTTCATCACCTTCAAAAACGGTTACGTATAATTTATCTTTATCCAAATGGTAAACTTCAGTAAGCAACTCCCAGCTCCATGCTATGGCTTCTTTTTTAAAATAGTCGCCAAAGCTCCAGTTACCAAGCATTTCAAACATGGTATGATGATAGGTATCTACCCCCACTTCTTCCAGGTCGTTATGTTTGCCACTTACCCTGAGGCATTTTTGTGTATCAGCAGCCCGTTTAAAAGGAGCGGTTTTATTTGCCAGAAAATAATCTTTAAACTGGTTCATCCCGGCATTGGTAAACAAAAGAGTAGGGTCATCTTTTAACACGATAGGTGCGGAAGGGATGATGGTGTGTCCTTTTGATTTAAAAAAATCAAGGAATTGCCTGCGTATTTCAGTTGATGTTAATTGATTCTCCATGTTGGTAGTAGATTTTGTTTCGACACCCTAGGTCATAAACCTTTTTGTTTTGGGTTGATTTTTGCTATTTATCCGTCTATCTTTGCAAGTCTTAAAACAGCGATGCGCAAAGGTAAAGAATTCAGTATTGAGATTTGGAAAGGAACGGATGAAATGGCAGATTTAAGAATTTTATCAGCAAAGGAATCGCGGAAATAATCATACTGAAAATAAAGTCCGCTATTATGGGCTGTCATTTCCCTTCAGGGAATAAAGGAAATAGCCTTATATTTAACTATTAAATGTAAATTCAATAATCAGGAAAACTTCACAAAACTCTACGGGGTTTGGGGCTATGAAAAAAATAAAATATTATTATAACACCAATACACTTCGGTATGAAAAATTAGTGACACCATTAAGGGTGAAGTTGTTGCGGGTATTTGGTTTTTTTTCCTCCATCCTGGTAAGTTCCGCCTTAATTATCTGGGTATATACAAAATTTATTCCACGGCCAACAGATAAAGAATCGAAAATACGACTGGAACTGATGAAAGATAATTATAGCGTTTTGAATGATAAGGTGAAAACCCTTCAGCAGCAAATGGCAGATCTTGAAAAGCGGGATAATGAAGTTTACCGGTCCATTTTTGAGGCGAACCCTTTACCGGATAGTGCAAGGGCAAAGTTGACAGAAAAAAAGAAGGAGGTAGATAAAGTGAATGTGATGAATGACGATCTCCTTGGAAAAGAAATCGCCAATTCGTTAAATAATATCAGTGCAAGGGTAGCCTACCAGGTAAATAGTTATAAAGGAATAGAAAAGCTGATCAACAACCAGGAGAACAAACTTGCCAGTATTCCGGCGATACAACCGGTAAGCAATAAAGATCTTACGAGGATAGCGAGTGGGTTTGGATATAGGATTCATCCTATATATGGAATCCCTAAAATGCATAATGGGCTTGATTTTACGGCTTCGCAAGGCACGCCCATTTATGCAACCGGCGATGGCAGGGTGACTACGGCGGGATTGGGAACGGGAACGGGTAATCATGTAATTATTAACCATGGTTATGGATACGAAACAGTTTACATGCACCTGGTAAGGATAAAAGCAAGGGACGGGCAATTGGTAAAAAGAGGGCAGGTAATAGGTTGGGTAGGAAGTACCGGTGCAAGTACCGGCCCGCATTGTCATTATGAAGTACATATAAACGGAAGGCCGGTAGATCCTGTTTACTTTTTCTATAATGACCTGAATGCGGAACAATACGACCGCTTACTTAAATTGGCTGCTACCGGAAGTGCGAAAAGTTTTGATTAATTTAATATGAAGTCGAAAACACAAATAGCATTTGATTTTGGGGATTTTCCCCAGAAGCCATTGCCGGAAAATATTTTGGTTCCCGAAAAGGCAGAAGCGCCAAAAAAGGAAGCTGAAATTAATAAGCGTGTTGTAAATATTCCCGTAAAAGAAAAATCTGCAAGGGGCAGAAAAAGTTTGAAGGAAATGTGCGCTGGTGCAGATTTGATAGCCGTTCCGGAAGATGACATCCTGTACCGGAAGATGTATTATACGATTGGGAGAGTGGCTGAAATGTTTAATGTAAACCAGTCGCTGATAAGGTTATGGGAAAATGAATTTGATGTATTAAAACCAAAAAAGAATGGAAAGGGTGATCGGTTATTCAGGCCGGAGGACATTAAAAACATACAACTGATCTATCATTTGATGAGAGAGAAAAAATATACTATGGAAGGAGCAAAGGATTTTTTTAAAAACAATAA
>JAVHOI010000292.1:0-2147 GCA_036169975.1 Ferruginibacter sp.
CTTTGTTTCCAAGGTGCCTACCAATCCTATCGGGCAGTCGGCCATCAATCATTTACGCCGCTATGGCGTAGATACGCAATTTATAGTAAGGGGTGGCAACAGGCTTGGCATTTATTTCCTGGAAACCGGCGCCTCCATGAGGGCATCGCAGGTAGTATATGACCGTGCAGGCGCTTCCATCGCGGACGTGGATGCCAGCGAATTCGACTTTGATAAAATATTGGATGGCGCAGATTGGTTTCATACAACCGGCATCACGCCCGCCCTCAGCGATAAGGCGGCGGCATTAACCGAAGCAGCGCTGAAAGCCGCCAGGGCTAAAGGTATTACCACCAGCATTGATCTTAATTTTCGTAAAAAATTATGGACCAAAGAAAAGGCCCGTGAAGTAATGACAAGGCTTTGCCAATACGTGGATGTATGTATCGGCAATGAAGAAGATGCGGATACAACGCTTGGTTTTAAAGCCAGGAATACCGATGTTACAAAAGGAGAATTAAACCTGGATGGCTTTAAGGATGTGTTCAAACAAATGAAAAATAAATTTGGTTTCAAATTCATCGCGTCTTCATTACGTGAAAGCCACAGTGCCAGCGATAACGGATGGAGCGCCCTGGTTTATGATGGCAACGAATTTTACCATACCAAACAATACAATGTTCGCATTGTAGACCGTGTAGGCAGTGGCGATAGTTTCGCAAGCGGGCTTATCTATGGCCTCGTAACTGGCATGAGTATGCCGGATGCCGCGGAGTTTGGCGTGGCCGCATCCGCATTAAAACATACCATCCCCGGCGATTTGAATCATGCCACCCTTACCGAAGTAAAGGAATTAATGAAGGGTGATGGCAGCGGAAGGGTGCAGCGGTAAGGCTTCCTGTCTCCCAAAGGGGAACTTAGCATTATTCAGTTTATGAAACAGGCATGGTTTTATGAATGTGCGTAAAAATGCTTTGTCGCAGGCTAATAGCCCTGATAAAGCTTCAGTGGCGACGCTCCATTCAAAATTTGTTTTTCAATTGGGCTTTGCCCACATCGTATGCAGGCTTTATTGTATTGAATACCTTTGTTGAGCTTTATATCTTCCAAACTTTGTTTTTTTTCGTTTAAATAAAAAAATATCCATGATCATAGATACACCAGATAATGCGCAAAAATATTTCGCGGTTCATCCACTTTTTGCAAAAGCCTTTTCCTATATCAGCAAAGTGGACCTTGCAAATATGGAACCCGGTAAATATGAAATTGACGGGGAAAACCTGAGGGCTATTTTTTCAAACAAAAAAGGGATGCCCGCCGCGGAGTCTATTCAGAAATTTGAATGCCATGATAAACATATTGACATTCAGCTTTGCATCAAAGGGAAAGAAACCTTTGGTTGGAAACCAAGAGCCGGTTGCCTTGCGCAAAAAGGTGAATACAACCCGGAGAAAGATGTATTGTTTTATAATGATGCACCCGACACTTATTTTGGATTAACGGATGGACAGTTTGTTATCTTCTTCCCCGAAGACGTACATGCGCCCATGATTGCGGCGGATGAAGAACCGATTAAGAAATTGGTGATTAAAGTAAAAATATAAACATTCATGAAGATATGGGATTCGCACTAACACCGGTATTAAAAAAGCGCGGCAACAACTACCGCACTTTATATTCATGTAAACTCAACTATTTTAAAATCCAAAATATCCCTTCGCATTGTTATAACAAATGTCCTGAATGATTTTGCCGGTCCATGCCGCATTATCCGGCAGTTCGCCATTCTCTATTTCTTCACCAAAAATATTGCAGAGTAACCTCCTGAAATATTCATGCCGCGGATAACTCATAAAACTCCGGCTATCAGTTAGCATGCCTACAAATTTAGCCAGCAACCCCATATTGCTTAGGGCATTCATCTGTTTCGTCATACCGTCTTTCTGATCCAAAAACCACCAGGAAGAACCAAACTGTATTTTTCCGGCTACACTGCCATCATTAAAATTACCAGCCATTGTCGCTATCAGTTCATTATCCGCGGGGTTAAGATTGTAGAGAATTGTTTTTGCCAATTGATTTGTTGAATCCAACCGGCCTAAAAATTTAGACAACTGCCTGGCTTGCGAAAGATCACCGATTGAATCCCAGCCGGTATCCGCTCCGAG
>JAVHOI010000293.1:0-10256 GCA_036169975.1 Ferruginibacter sp.
ATAATGTTTCCGTAAGCGGGGGTAGCCAGGCTACCACTTTCAATTTAAGTGTTACGGCCAATAAGGAAGATGGCATACAGATACAATCAGGCTTTCAGCGATATTTACTCAACTTTAAACTTGACCATAAAATTTCGGATAAGCTGAGATTAGGTATTACAACCCGTTATATTAATCAGGATATTGACGGAGCTGGCACAACCAATAGCGGCACAAGATCAACCAACCGCCTTCGCCATACCATTAATTACAGGCCTTTTGAATTGGCAACGCCCAATGGCGGAATTGATGATTTTGATGAGGCTTATTATCTCGCTTCAAGTGGTGCGACCAACCCTATTCTTCTTACAAGTGCTGAATACAGGAAACAGAAAACAAGTGCCCTTTACCTTAGCGGCTACCTCAATTATAATATTCTTAAAAACCTTGTATTCCGTTCAACTTTTGGATACGATAATGCGGTTATTGGTACCGACCTTTTTTACAGTAAAATAACCAGTACGGCTCGCAATTTTGCTTCCTTGCCTTTGGCTTCCATGGGAGACCAGCGAAATAATACTTTGAGTAATGCCAACACACTCCAGTATTCTTTGAATAACTTCAAAAAGCATCATGATATCAGCCTATTGGCTGGTGAGGAAATGGTGGATGTAAGTTCAAGAAATTCCGCTTTTGAAACCCGTTATTTCCCTGCTGATATCAGCGCTGATAAAGCTTTGGCAAATATGGGGCTTGGTTCCGCACCTTCGGGTTCTTCACAACCACTTCCTTCTTCTTTTATTCAGCCACCAAGCCGTATCGTTTCTTGGTTTGGCCGTGCTACTTACAGCTATGATGATAAATACCTCGCTACTTTTAATTTGAGGGGTGACCGCTCTTCAAAATTCAGTTCAGAAAACGGTACCCTTTTATTTCCTTCGGGTTCAGTAGCATGGAGGTTTTCAAAAGAAAAATTCTTTGATAATATAAAATGGTTATCGGATGGTAAAGTAAGGTATGGATTTGGCGCTGTTGGTAATAATCGGATTGATAACCTGCTTTACCTTCAGCTATATGGTGTTACCGGACAGTATGCATTTAATCATTCCATATTACCTGGTTTTGCGCCTTCCGCATTATCCAATCCCATTTTAAAATGGGAGAAAAACACCACCCGCAACTTTGGGCTTGATCTGGCATTTTTTAATAACAGGTTGCAGTTCACCATGGATATATATAAAAATACCGCTAAGGATCTTTTGCTGGCCGTATCAATTCCACCAACTACGGGATATACCACCCAACTTCAAAATATTGGTTCTACGTCTAACCGTGGTGTTGAGTTTCAGTTAAATGCTACACCAATTACCAAAAATGATTTTTCCTGGTCTTCAAATTTCAATATTTCCTTTAATAAAAACAGGGTTGAAAGCCTTGGCGGTGTTGATCAGATAACGAGGAACTCGGGTTGGCAGGGAAGTGATGGGGTGGATGATTACCTGGTAAAAGTGGGGCAGCCTACAGGATTAATGTATGGCTTTGTAACGGAGGGTTTTTACAAAGTAGATGAATTTGATTACAATGCTACCACCCGGGCCTATACGCTTAAAGCCGGTATTGCCGCAAATGGTGTATATGGTTTGCCACAGCCCGGTATGCTTAAATGGAAAGACCTGAATGGAGATGGAGTGATCACCGCGGATGGTGACAGGCAGGTGATTGGAAATGCCAATCCTGATTTTACAGGAGGATGGAACAATCAGATTACGTATAAAAATTTTGACTTTAGCGTGTTTGTAAATTTTGTAGTAGGTAATGATATTTATAATGCCAATAAAATAGAATGGACAGATGGCGCTTTTTCAAACCTGAATATGCTGAACACAATGAAAGACAGGTTTACCAATATTAATTCCACCGGGGCGGTAGTTACCGATCCTGCTGAATTAACCGCATTAAATGTAAATGCGAAAATATGGTCACCTGTAAGGGTACAGCGTTGGTGGCTTCATTCCTGGGCTATTGAGAATGGTTCTTACCTTCGTTTTAATAATTTATCGCTGGGCTATACGCTTCCAAAATCCATCCTTGAAAAAGCGAAAATTTCTTCTTTCCGGATATACGCTACAGTAAATAACCTGGGCACCATTACCAATTATTCAGGGTTTGACCCTGACGTTACCGCAAGGAGATCAGATCCTTTAACACCCGGTGTTGATTTTGCGGCTTATCCAAGATCAAGGGCATGGGTATTTGGTGTAAATGTTACTTTTTAAAAAATAAAAAAACGATTGACATGAAAAATAGATTATTTAAAATTGAAGCTTTTACAGTTTTGTTGATAGCATTATTGTATTTATCCGGTTGTAAAAAATACACGGAAGTAGCGCCGGTTTCCCAATATAGCATTTCACAGGCATTTTCGGATGTCTCCAATGCTACCACGGCGGTAGTGGGTGTGTATGATGAATTACAGGGCGATAATGGTTATGGTATCCGCATCAGTATGTATTATCCTTATGATTCTGATGAAGGGATTGTAAGTGGTAATATTGATAACGGAAGAAGAGGTGTAGGAAGATACCAGTTGTTATTAACCAACTCCGAAATCGCCAATCCATTCAGGCAATTATACCGCGGGGTTGAAAAGGCGAATCTTTGTATTGAACAAATCCCATTGATGCCTCAATATAACAAAGGCAGCGCTACAGATCAAATGGAACTGAGGCGTTTACATGGCGAGGTTTTAACCCTGAGGGCGCAATTTCTGTTTGAGCTAATCAGGAATTGGGGCGATGTGCCAGCTCCACTCATTCCGGCTTATCAACAAAAGGATCTTTTTATACCAAGATCAAACCGGGATTCAACTTATGATATTATCCTTGCCGATCTTGCCCTGGCTAAAGATTTGCTGCCCTGGAGATTGGAAGTGCCAAGGAACGAACGTATAACCAAAGGGGCGGCAAAAGCCCTGAGGGCAAAAATTGCGTTGTTTCGTGGTGGCTATTCCCTGCGAAGCAATGGCCAAATGGAAAGACGAAATGATTTCCTAAAATACTATACTATCGCAAGAGACGAATGTGCAGACCTGATGGCTAACAGAAACCAGCATACGCTTAATCCCAACTATGAAAATATCTGGAGAAGTGTTACCTCTTTTAAATATGATCCGCAGGGAGAAATATTGTTTGAAGTTGGCGCCGGGGGTGGTAATGGTAACAGTGATAGCAGAATGGGAAACTATGATGGGCCAAGGCTCAACAATGCATCCCGTTATGGTGCAGGTGGCGGAGGTATCCTGATGCTACCCAATTATTTTTATGCTTTTGATTCGATAGACACGAGGCGGGATGTAACGGTTACGCATTATCAGGTTACAAATTCAGCCAATATAAAAAGTCAATTACGTTTAGGTGAATTAAATACCGGCAAATACAGAAGAGACTGGAGGGTACCCTTATTACCCGGTACAGTCTTGAATGTAGGTTACAACTGGTCGCTCATTCGTTTCTCAGATGTACTGTTAATGTATGCTGAGGCGGCCAATGAAATCAACAACGGTCCTACCCCGGAAGCTACTGCTGCATTTGAAGAGGTGAGAAAAAGAGCTTACAGAGGTAATACAGGTTTGATCGGTTCAACACCAACTGACAAGACAGGTTTTTTTAATGCGATCGTGAATGAACGTTATTTAGAGTTTGGCCATGAAGGCATCCGCAAATTTGATCTGCTGCGCTGGAACCTGCTGGCCACAAAGATTGCTGAAGCGAGAATAAAGATTCAACAGATCCGCGACCGGGTAGCACCGTACGATTTTGTTCCCCGGTATATTTATTATAAAAATACGGGTGAAGAGATTACTTATTACACAGCTACAGATAGTGTAAATGCAAAGCCTTTCTGGAGGCCTACCCAGGTGCCACCCGTATCCTCATCCATCGGTACTTCTCAAAATCCCGCTGCAAAGTGGGTAAGAATAGACTGGGCACAACATTTAACAACAGCCAGTGCGATAGATGGCAGGCCGCTCTGGCAGGGATTCGCTTATTATTTTACGCCGGGGAAAAGCGAGTTGCTTCCCTTTGACCAGGCAACCATAGCAGCTTACCAGGGAAAATTAACACAGAATCCTGGATATCAATAGAACCAGCGCTTCTTTGAGATAAGGCTGCTTTTAATGAAGGCAGCCTTAGTTTTTTTATGTATTTATTATGCAAAAATAAAATGCTGTATCTTTTATTAAAAAAAATAAAATCAACCTATCGGAACCGGTTACATAAATAAATAATCCGGTTGTGCCGGAGTAAAGAAAAACAGGGTACTACCGTGCCTGAAAGAACATGGCATTTGATAATTTATTTAGCTATATGAAAATGGTACAATACTTATATAGAGGTTGCCACGCAACCAATTTTTTTTTCAATGGATATTTATTTTCTGTTGCCGTAATGTTGTTGGGCTTAACCATCGAATGCGATGCCCAATCCAGCGTTGGCATTACGGGTAAGCCGGATACTTCTTATAGTATATTTAGCGCATTTACCGCTACTTTAAAAACCCATCCTGAAATTAAAATCGTTCCTGAATTTAAGTTCCCATCCGTTGCGCAAAAAAGAAATATCACTTACTGTAGTGTTGGTGGACGCACATTAAAACTGGATGCGTTTTATCCGAAAGAAAAGGCTGCATCAGCCCGTACAGCAATTATCATTATTCATGGTGGCGGCTGGCGTACCGGCAGCCCCACCCAGCATTACCCGCTGGCGCAAAAGCTGGCGAACCTTGGCTATGTTTGTTTTACACCCGAATACCGGTTATCAACTGAAGCGCTTTTTCCGGCAGGCGTTTTTGATATCAAGGCTGCAATAAGATGGGTGAGAAAAAACGCGGCAACCTATCATATTGACACAGCGAAAATTGTAATAGCTGGGTTTTCCGCCGGAGGCGAAATGGCTGCTTTTATTGGTACTACGGGCAACATGCCGTTGTTTGAAGGAACCAACTGTAATACCGAAATGAAATCAAATGCAAATGCAGTGGTTGATATTGATGGCACTTTATCTTTTGTGCATCCTGATTGTCACGAAGGTGATGATAGTAAACGGATTTCCGCCGCCACCAACTGGTTTGGTTATTCCAAAAAAGATAATCCAAAATTGTGGGAAGCCGCCTCACCACTTAGTTTTGTCAGCAGCAAAACCCCACCTACGTTGTTTTTGAATAGTTCAGTTTCGAGGATGCATGCCGGCAGGGAAGATTATATCAAACTGTTAAACGAATTCCATATTTATTCAGAAGTGCATGGTTTTGAAGGAGCCCCTCATTCATTCTGTTTATTTGATCCCTGGTTTGAACCAACCGTAAATTACATTGATGCGTTTTTGAAAAAAGTGTTTAATAAATGAATTAAAAATTAAGAATTAAAAATTAAGTAAGAATGTTGAAGTCTATTTTTATTATGGCGCTGGCCGTTATTTTTACAACACAGGTTGCTGCTCAAACATCCAATCCGCGTCAATACAAATATGTTTTCACGGTTGCCAAAGATGGAAGCGGCGATTATAAATTTATACAGGATGCCATTGATGCCATGAGGGTGTTTCCTTTGGCGCCGATTACGTTGTATATCAAAAACGGCGTTTACAACGAAAAGATAGAATTGCCTGCAAACAATACTGACGTTACATTTATCGGTGAAAGTGTGGAGAAGACGATCATCAGTTTTAATGATTACTCCGGCAGGGGAAAGCTGAACACCTTCACTTCTTATACAGCAAAAATTTCGGGCAACAGGTTTACCGCAGCCAATATCAGTTTTGTTAATTCAGCCGGGCCGGTAGGGCAGGCGCTCGCTTTGTATGTGGAAGCGGATAAAGCCGTTTTTAAGAATTGCCGTTTTATTGGAAACCAGGATACCATCTTTGCTTCCGGCGAAAATTCAAATCAATTATTTTTGGACTGCTATATTGAAGGAACTACTGATTTTATTTTTGGCCCTTCAACTGCTGTATTTCAAAACTGCACAATTAGGGCCAAATCCAATTCTTACATCACAGCCGCAAATACACCGCAAGGAAATAGGTTTGGTTTTGTATTTTTGGATTGCAAAATAATTACCGATTCATCTGTAAGCAAATTGTACCTTGGAAGGCCGTGGCGGGCATTTGCCAAAACTGTTTTTATCCGCTGTAACTTGCCCGTGCAAATAGTGCCAGAAGGTTGGGACAATTGGAACAATGCGGAAAACGAGAAAACGGTTTATTTTGCAGAATACAATTGTACCGGTGAGGGGGCTTCCACCATCAATCGTGCAGGCTGGGCAAAGCAACTTTCTGAAAAAGAAGCGAAGAATTATACCCCTGATAATATCTTTGCCAATTGTAAGGCAGCAATAGGACTTGGGTCTGCCTGGTTTCAGTATAAAGTGAAATCCTTTGAATGGCCGGCTCCTAAAAATTAATTTTTAAAATCAACCTAAAACAAATCCATGAAAAATGTATTGCTTATCATCTCCCTTTTCCTTGCGGCAAAATCATTTGCGCAAACCCACCAGGAAATGCCTTTATACAAAAATGGCGTGCCTAATTCTATTGCCGCGCCCAACAGGGAAAACCTGACTTTCAGGGATAATGTATTGCGTTTCGCCAAAGTAAGTGTGCCTTCATTAACTATGTTTAAACCTGTGCAGCCCAATGGCAGGGCGGTCATTATTTGCCCAGGTGGAAGTTATTCCATTTTAGCGTTTGATAAAGAAGGAACAAGGGTAGCGGAAGAAATGAACAAATGGGGTGTTACGGCATTTGTATTAAAATACCGCCTGCCCGATGATACGACCATGGTTGACAGAAGTGTGGCGCCGTTGCAGGATGCGCAGCAGGCTATACGCCTGGTAAGAAGCAATGCGAAACCGTGGGGGATCAATGCCAATCAAATTGGTATTATGGGCTTTTCCGCCGGAGGGCACCTGGCCGCTTCAGCCACCACTCACTTTGATTATAAAGCAGATGTTACTAATACAGATACAACTTCTGCCCGCCCGGATTTTTCCATATTGATTTATCCGGTGATCAGTTTCGACAGCGCCATCACACATAAGGGTTCAAGAAATAATTTAATAGGCGCAAAAGCTACAGCAGAAAAAACGATTTTTTTTAGTAACGAATTACAGGTTACGAAAAATACGCCCCCAACCTTTTTGGTACAGGCGGGTGATGATGGTACGGTGCCGGTAGAAAACAGTATCCGTTTTTACCAGGCCTGCATTAAAAACAAAGTGCCGGTTGAAATGCATTTGTATCCAAAGGGTGGCCACGGTTTTGGGATGAACAACAAAACCACGGATGACAACTGGCTGGAGCGGTTGAAGAATTGGATGAACAGGTTGTAGCCAC
This sequence comes from Ferruginibacter sp., assembly GCA_036169975.1. Taxonomy (GTDB): domain Bacteria; phylum Bacteroidota; class Bacteroidia; order Chitinophagales; family Chitinophagaceae; genus Ferruginibacter. The sequence goes on from JAVHOI010000293.1 coordinate 7,371, forward strand.
TGGTACGCTGGCCACCGGGGAGTTATTCGAAGACCCTAATGTTGCCCCCGGCTCTGCTGGTTAGCGGGGAGGTTTACCCACAGTTTAATGCATTCCAGCACTTTTTAAGAGGTAACGGAGCTATTGTACATGAGTTATAGAACGAGTATTATTTGTAGAATTAGTCAAATAATTATTAGTGTCCCGTGCGTATTATTATCAATTAGGCGTTAAGTCGCAAACATCTAAACTTTTTTTTAGATAATTGGACATAATCCCCCAAGGGCTATTTTTCCAGTTTTCCTGGAAAAATCATAGTCTCTATCATGAAAAATTTGTACTTAAAATGGATGTGGACTGTAAACTGAACTTTGAACAAATATTTTTAAACCCTTATCCGGTGTAGATTTTAGCTCCATCGGAGCTATCTCTTTGTAGAAATATCAACAGGAAATTCTGCTCCATAGGAGCAGTCCTTTATATTGTGGGATAGTTAGGGATTAAATGAACCGACTTTCCAGCTATATTTTTTCTCCTTTGATTAATTGTTAGTTCATAATAATTAATATTGCGTATGAAAAAATATTGCCTCGCCTGTGATCTGAAAGATGACCCTAAGCTAATTAAGGAATATGAAGCATACCACCGCCGGGTATGGCCGGAAATTTTACAAACCATTAAAGGCGCAGGCATTGAACAAATGGAAATATACAGGGTAGGCAACCGGCTTTTTATGATAATGGAAGTGAATGATAATTTCAGTTTTGAAAAGAAAGCATTGGCGGATGCCACCAATGAAAAGGTGCGGGAATGGGAACAATTGATGTGGAAGTACCAGCAGGCTTTGCCAATAGCCAGGCTCGGTGAAAAATGGATATTGATGGAAAAGATATTTGAATTGAATAAATAGAAGAGCCTACAACCGCATTGGTAAAAGCTCCCCAATGATTTGCAGTACAAGAGTCCGCCAGATGGCGGAACGATGCTTAATTAAAATACTTAAGCCAGGTACATAAAAAAATGAAACACAGCCTTCGTTTGTTCGTTCCCTTTAGGAATAGTCATTGATCAAAAAAATTATATTAATGTTTAATCTTACAAAAAAAAATGCCATCATTACAGGAGCCGCAAGCGGTATTGGTAAAGCAGTCGCCATCGTTTTCGCCAAACAGGGGGCAATCGTTCACCTGCTGGATATGAATGAAGACGGCTTATCGCAGGTGGTTAAAGAAATCAGGGGGCAGGGTGGAATTGCTGAACAGCACCTGGCGGATGTTACCCATCAGCCTACGGTAAAATCGATGTTTGAAAAAATCGGGCATATTGATATACTGGTAAACTGCGCAGGCATTTCAAATATTGGTAAAGCGGATAACACCTCCGAAGAGGATTTTGACCGGGTGTACCGGGTGAATGTAAAAGGCATATACAATTGCCTGCATGAAGCCATTCCATTAATGCGGCAAAATAATGGCGGCGTGATTATTAATATGGCATCCGTCGCAAACAATGTGGGCATTCCCGAAAGGTTTGCTTACAGTATGAGTAAGGGCGCCGTGCTTGGCATGACATTGTCTGTAGCCAGGGATTATATCAATGATGGTATCCGGTGCAATTGTGTTTCGCCGGCAAGGGTACATACACCTTTCGTAGATAATTTTCTTGCGAAAAATTACCCGGGTAAGGAGCAGGAAATGTTTGATAAATTGTCGAAAACACAACCTATCGGGCGTATGGCAATGCCGGTAGAAATAGCTCATCTCATTTTGTACCTGTGCTCGGATGAAGCATCGTTTATTACCGGATGCGATTACCCGATTGATGGTGGGTTTATAAAATTGAATACACCCTGAGGGAGTTTATTAATTAAGAATTATTAATTAAAAATTAAGAATTAAAAATTAAAAATTAGGAATGAAAAATTAGGAATGAAAAATTAGGAATGAAGATTTTCGAATCTTGATTATTCCTTGTTCGCATTTGGGCATTTTCCTTTATCAATTAAAATTAAATAAAAATGAAACTGATTCGGTTTGGAGAAATAAACAAGGAAAAGCCCGGTATCCACATGGATGGGTTCAACTATGATGTATCGGATTTTATCAATGATTATGATGAGTCATTTTTCGCCAACATGGGCCTGGCTCATTTGGTGACAATAGTAAACGGGCATAAAAAAGTATTGCCAAAAATCAGTAAAAGCGCAAGGCTTGGCCCACCGGTAGCAAGGCCATCAAAAATAATTTGCATTGGTTTAAATTATGCGGATCACGCAAAGGAAACAAATGCCGCGCCTCCAACCGAACCCGTAATTTTCATGAAGGCCACCACCGCCATTGTGGGCCCTTTTGATGATGTTACGATCCCGAAAAATTCAGTAAAAACAGATTGGGAAGTAGAGCTTGCCGTGGTAATGGAAAAAAAAGCAAGCTATGTGGAAGAAGCCCATGCGATGGAATATGTAGCTGGATATTGCCTGCACAATGATATCAGCGAAAGGGAGTTTCAATTGGAAAAAGGGGGTACCTGGGATAAAGGAAAAGGTTGTGATACGTTTGCTCCATTGGGGCCATGGATGGTAACCAAAGATGAGGTACCTGATGTACATCATTTAAACCTTTGGTTAAAAGTAAACGGCCATTCCATGCAAAAGGGCACTACGGCAAATTTGATTTTCAATATTCCATTTTTAGTTGCTTATGTAAGCCGGTTCATGACCCTGTTGCCCGGCGACATCATTTCTACCGGCACGCCTGCGGGAGTGGGGTTGGGGTTCAAGCCGCCAATATATTTAAAAGCGGGGGATGTTATGGAATTGGGTATTGATGGATTAGGAAGCAGCAAACAAAAATGTGTGGCTTATGCGGCGGATTGATGCACACCAGCATTTCTGGCAATTTGATCCGG
>JAVHOI010000294.1:0-10231 GCA_036169975.1 Ferruginibacter sp.
AGCCATATACGGTTGCCTATCAGACACAGTTGTTACAGGTAAAGCCTTACGATAAGATCCTGGAGATTGGTACGGGCAGCATTTACCAGGCAACGGTATTGGCTGAAATGGGGGTAAAGGTTTTTACCATTGAGCGGCAAAAAGCATTGTTTGAAAAAACCAAGCGATATATTTTTAAAAGTAAATACCCGAATCTGAAATTCTTTTTTGGCGATGGGTACGAAGGGCTGCCCACTTATGCGCCTTTTGATAAAGTAATCATCACTGCCGCCGCTCCATTCATTCCTCCCAAATTAATAGAACAATTAAAAATCGGCGGTAAAATGGTAATACCGGTAGATGAAGGCGAACACCAGCGCATGTTGCGTATCACAAAAAATGCGGATGGGTCAACCACTGAAGAAGCCTTTCAGCATTTTTCTTTCGTGCCAATGCTAACGGGAAGGAAAGGGTAATGTGATAATGTGCTAATTTGCTAATGTGCTAATTTGAAAATTTGAAAATTTGAAAATTGGAAGTGGTAATAGCATTAAGCGTAATGGTTTTAAATGAAGGTTGTAGTTAATTAATTTAGGCACAAACAGCAAACAGTAAACCAAAAACCAAAAACCAAAAACGGCTTTATGAAATTATTTTCCAGGATAGCCTTTATCTGCAATGTAAGTTTTGTGGTTTTTATTATACTAGGGTATATTGATTTTAATAATAAAAAAAACAAAGTTGACGATAATATCATTCCATTGCCTTTTGTAACAGGCACCCTCGTAATATTGGGGCAATCCGCTATTTTCATCAATTTAATTTTTTGTTTTACAGCAATGATTTTATTGCTTTCAAAAAAGATGAAACAAATCCCCGGGTGGCTAGTTATCGTTAACTTCATATTTCTATTGATGCAGGTATATTATTTTTTTATTTATTGAAAATAAAATGATACACAACATATTAAAAGATAAGCCCACCAAACTGTTCGTGTTATTTACCGCATTCTTTGTAGCCAATGCATTGATTGCGGAATGTATCGGGGGAAAGATTTTTTCACTGGAAAAATCATTTGGGTTGCCGCCATCCCATTTCAACCTGTTCGGGCAACAGGATTTGTCGTTCAACCTTACCTGTGGCGTATTGCTCTGGCCGCTTGAGTTTGTAATGACGGATATTGTAAATGAATACTATGGCCCAAAAGCGGTAAGAAGGATATCCTATACCGCAGTTGCTTTAATCACTTATGGGTTTGTCATGTTTTATTTCGCCATGGCGGTTCCACCCGCCGATTTTTGGTATGGTACCGGCGCCGCCGATGGTATCCCCGATATGAGTAAGGCTTTCAATGGTGTGTTTGGCCAGGGAATGTGGATCATAGCAGGCAGCCTTGTTGCATTTTTGGTAAGCCAGATTGTGGACGTTACCATATTTCATAAAATAAAAAGATATACAGGCGAAAAAAAAGTCTGGCTCAGGGCAACCGGCTCTACATTAATTTCGCAGTTGGTGGATAGTTTTATTGTTCTGTTTATCGCTTTTAAAATAGGGAAGGGGTGGAGCTGGCAATTGGTACTGGCTATTTGCTTAGTTAATTATACTTATAAATTTACGATGGCCATCATACTTACACCTTTAATTTACCTGGTGGAAAAATGGATCGAAAAATATGTAGGCCACGAAATTTCAATTAAAATGAAACAGGCTGCCATGGGAAGGGAAAGCGAATAAACCCTGTAGGGTACATCCCAAATTTTCGAATACAGGTGCGTGCCTAAACATGAGAAATAAATTTATATTCAATACCGGCACTGCTTTAAAAAATTATATGTGGAAGTGCGAAAATAAAAACCTGCTGTAATTGGGATGCCTTGATCCGTTTAATCGAATATATTGCGGTAAGGATGCACAAATAATTTAAATCTGAAATCTTTATTCTAATTTTACCCCTTTTGCTATTGTAATATTGATGATATAAACTAAATTGGATCATGATACACGTAGGAGACAGGGACCTTGACTTAAATGATTTTTCTGAAATATTATTTAAAGAAAAGGGAGTTGCTTTGGATGCCGCCGCTATGGAAAAAGTTGAATTGAATTATCGTTTTTTGAAAAAATTTTCCGCTAATAAATTGATTTACGGTATCAACACCGGATTTGGCCCGATGGCGCAATATAAGGTAAGTGAGGAAAACCTTTTACAACTTCAATACAACCTCATCAGGAGCCATTGCTCAGGCGGTGGAAACCTGATGCCACCCGTTTTGGTAAAGGCATTAATGATTGCCCGGCTGAACAGCCTTATGCAGGCGTATTCAGGCGTACACGTTGATGTGGTTGAGCTATTGAAAGAACTCATCAATAAAAATATTTATCCCTGTATTTATGAACATGGTGGCGTGGGTGCAAGTGGCGACCTGATACAACTCGCCCATCTCGCATTGGTATTAATTGGTGAAGGCGAAGTATTATATGAAGGGGAAATTTATCCTTCCATAGAAATTTATAATAGGTTGGGCATAAAACCGCTATCCATCCATATCAGGGAAGGATTGGCAATATTAAACGGCACATCTGCCATGACGGGGATTGGAATGGTAAATATTATACAGGCCCGTAAATTACTGGAATGGTCGGTAATGCTGTCGGCGATGATCAATGAAATAGTAGAGGCATTTGATGACCACTATTCCTACGGATTAAATATCGTAAAACATCATAAAGGACAAAATAAGGTAGCCGCGATGCTCCGCGATATTTTAAAGGGCAGTAAAATGATCCGCGACCGCTCGGAACATTTGTATAACCCCGACAATCTTGACCAGGAAGTTTTTCAGGATAAGGTACAGGAGTATTATTCGCTGCGTTGCGTTACACAGGTACTCGGGCCTATTTTGGATACCATCGCCCAAGCCGAAAAAGTAGTGGTGAATGAATTAAATTCCGTTAATGATAACCCTGTAATAGATCATCAGAATGAAAATATTTTTCATGGGGGAAATTTCCACGGCGATTATGTTTCCCTGGAAATGGATAAATTAAAAATCGCCATCACCAAATTATCCATGCTTTCCGAAAGGCAACTCAATTATCTTTTAAATGAAAAGCTGAACCAAAAATTCCCGCCTTTTGTAAACCTCGGTGTTTTAGGTTTCAACTTCGGTATGCAGGGTATGCAATTTACCGCCACTTCTACCGTAGCCGAAAATCAAACCTTATCCTTTCCTATGTATGTACACAGCATACCCAACAATAACGACAACCAGGATATTGTAAGCATGGGTTGCAATGCGGCTTTGATGGCCAAAAAAGTAATTGATAATTCATTTGAAGTACTTGCCATACAAATGATGACGGTTTTACAGGCTATTGATTACCTGGATTGTGTTCCCCGTTTATCCCCCAATACGAAACACATTTATACTATTATCCGGAAAATATTTCCTAAGTTTATAGAAGACCAGCCAAAATTCAAAGACCTGGAAAGGGTGAAAAATTATTTTGAAAATTCCGATCCGGTAATTTCATTTAGTGGTGGTGTAATGGCGCCATCAAACGGCAGCGGCCTGGTGAACTGAATATAAAACAAAAATTCTTAAATCATGGTTGAGGGCAAAAAAATGAAATGCGCATTAGTTACGGGAGGATCAAGGGGCATAGGAAGGGCTATCTGTTATAAAATGGCTTCAATGGGTTACCATGTAATTGTAAATTATAAAAGTAATGAAGTGGAAGCCAATAACACACTGAAGGAAATAAAGGAAAAAGGCGGGGATGGCGAAATTTTGCAATTTGATGTTTCGGTAAAAGAGCAGGTACAGGACATGCTGGGAAACTGGATTGAAAAAAATCCGGATAAGTATATTGAAGTGTTGGTAAATAATGCAGGCGTAAAAGATGATGGCCTCATGATGTGGATGAAAGACGAACAATGGGATTCTGTTGTTAGAACGAGCCTGGATGGATTTTTCTACGTTACCAGGCTTGTATTAAATGGAATGCTGCATAAAAGATATGGAAGGATCGTAAATGTAGTTTCTCTTTCTGGCTTAAAGGGGTTACCCGGACAAGTTAATTATTCCGCTGCAAAGGCGGGTGTAATTGGCGCCACCAAAGCATTGGCGCAGGAAGTAGCCAAAAGGAATGTAACGGTAAATGCCGTTGCGCCGGGCTTTATTAAAACGGATATGACAGAAGGTTTGGATGAAAATGAACTGAAAGGAATGATACCTGTAAAACGTTTTGGACTGCCGGAAGAAGTTGCTCATGTGGTTGGGTTTTTAGCATCCGCGGAAGCTGGATATATTACCGCCGAAGTGATTAATGTTAATGGTGGACTATATTCCTGATGCCGGATGAAATAGCTGATGCCTGATTTTTTTTTGTAACTGATTTAATAAAGGGCCTTCAATTTAAAGAGGCATTGGAATATCAGGCATCACCTGCATTTATTCATTTACCAATAAATATTTTATAACTGGGAAAAAGTTAAAAATACTCAACGTCTTTTGTACATCAACAGATAATTTTGAGAAAGTAGCAAATTGAAAAAAATCAATCTTCAATAAATGAGGCATCGGATTTCGAATAAAGGGAAACTCACAATTTGAAGAACATCAGGCATCAAAAAATCAGAAATCAGGCATTATGAATAGGGTGGTGATCACAGGCATGGGAATATATTCCTGTATAGGAAAAAATCTGGACGAGGTTACGGACTCCTTATACAAAGGCAGGTCGGGGATCATATTTGACCAGGAACGGAAGGATTTTGGATATCGTTCCGGTTTAACCGGGTTCGTGGAAAAACCTGACCTAAAGGGATCGTTGGACAGGCGGGCCCGTATCATGCTTCCCGAACAGGGTGAATACGCTTATGTATCCGCGATGGAGGCCTTAAAAAATGCCGGGATTGATCCGGATTATATCAATGCGCATGAAATAGGTATTTTGTATGGTAATGACAGTTCAGCCAAATCTGTCATCGAAACCAATGACATCATCCGTGTTAAAAAGGATACGACGTTGGTAGGTTCGGGATCCGTATTTCAAACGATGAATTCTACCGTTACCATGAACCTGGCAACCATATTCAAATTGCGGGGCATTAATCTTACCATCAGTGCGGCATGCGCAAGCGGATCCCACGCCATTGGACTTGGATATCATTTAATAAAATCCGGGTTACAGGATTGCATCCTATGCGGCGGCGCTCAGGAAATCAACAAATATTCAATGGGTTCTTTTGATGCCCTTTCCGCTTTTTCCATTTTGGAATCATCACCGGAAAAAGCATCAAGGCCATTTGACAGGAACAGGGATGGGTTAGTACCGAGTGGAGGAGGGGCTACCGTTATTCTCGAAGGCCTTGGTTCCGCTATCAAAAGAGGCGCACCCATATTGGGCGAAATAATAGGTTATGGCTTTTCATCCAATGGAGGGCATATCTCCAATCCAACGGTGGATGGACCTGTAAGGTCGCTGAATATGGCATTAAAAGATGCGGGGATGCCGGCATCGGAAGTGGATTATATCAATGCCCATGCAACATCAACGCCCGCCGGGGACTTGAGCGAAGCAAAAGCGATTAATGATGTTTTTGGGGCTGGTACGCCATTGGTAAGTTCCACCAAATCCATGACCGGGCATGAATGCTGGATGGCAGGGGCAAGTGAGGTGATCTATTCCATGCTGATGATGCGAAACGGATTTGTCGCCCCAAATATAAACTTCGAAAACCCGGATGAAGAATCCGCGAAATTGAATATCGTGAAAACTACTATCGAAAAAAATATAGTTGTATTTTTGTCCAACTCCTTTGGTTTTGGAGGAACCAACTCATCCCTTATTATTAAAAACCTATCCTAAATATTCGCTTATGAACAACATTGAAATTATTGAGAAAATCCGGAAATTCATGATAGAGGAATTTGAGGTGGAAGAAGACAGGATTACCCCTGATGCGAACCTAAAAGTGACAATGGGATTAGACAGCCTCGACTACATTGACCTGGTGGTAGTTATTGAAAGCAATTTTAAATTTAAAGTAAAGCCGGAAGACTTTTTTAGTATCATAACTTACCAGGATTTTTGTAATTATGTAATTTCACGTGTCAATTCAAAAGAACTCGTTTGATGTCGTTGTGGCAAGGCAAATCCAGGGGAAGCAAATCAGGTTACCGCATTTTTGTATGGGTATTAAAAAATTTCGGGGTTTTACCGGCTTATTTCCTGCTACGGTTTGTTGTTGTATATTTTTTCTTTTTCTCCTTCAAATCCTCCAACCATTTATTTAAATTTTACCATCGCAGGATTGGCTATGATATTTTAAAATCATTAGGTTATTTATTTAAAAATTATTTTCAATTAGGCCAAAGCATCATTGATAAAGTGGTGATGATGTCTGGTATTAAAAATAATTTTACATTCAATTTTGACGGGGAAGCCAACCTTAGGAAAATGGTGGCTTTGCGGCAAGGCGGCATACTTTTAAGCGCCCATATTGGTAATTGGGATATTGCAGGCCATTTATTAAAGAGGCTGGAAACGAAGATTAACATTGTAATATTTGATGGTGAATATCAAAAAATTAAGGAATACCTTGATTCGGTAACCGGCGGGCACACATTGAATGTTATAGTAATTAAAAATGACCTCTCTCATATTTACGCGATAAATGACGCTTTAAAAAATAATGAATTGGTATGTATGCATGCCGACCGATTCGTAGAGGGCAACAAAACACTCAATGGAAAGTTGCTGGGTGAAAAAGCAAGGTTCCCCCTGGGGCCTTTTTTATTGGCAGCAAAATTTAAAGTGCCCGTTTCTTATGTATTCGCGGTAAAGGAAAGTAATTTGCATTACCATTTTTTTGCAAGCGCTATCAAAGATTACGGGCATCTTCCCAAAGAAATAGTGATGCAGGAAATGCTGAATGATTTTACTTTGGAAATGGAGGATAAGGTGAAGCGTTACCCGGAGCAATGGTTTAACTATTATGATTTTTGGGAAAAACAGGAATAACAGGGTTGCCAGCCTTCAAAAGGTTGGCAACCCTTAATAAAGTTGTCAACCTGCAAATATCAACTACGGGTAGATTCATCATAATATAAAAGTAAATGACAGGCCTTGAAGATAACATCGAAACCCTTATTCCACAAAGGCCGCCCTTTGTCATGATAGATCAGTTGACCTGGCATGATGAAAAAATTACCCGTACGGGTTTCTTGATAAAAGAAGAAAATGTTTTTGTTGAAAACGGCAGGCTTGGTGAGCCGGGGATTTTGGAAAATATAGCACAGACCGCTGCCGCCAGGGCGGGATATATTTCAACGCTTGAAAACAAGCCGGTGCAGGTTGGATATATTGGGGCGATCAAAAACCTGGTGATTTATTCCTTGCCCTTGGTGAATGAGGAACTTGTAACTGAAATTACATTGGTAAATCAAATTTTTGATGTACTTCTGATTAAGGGAAAAGTAACCTGTAAGGAGATTTTGCTGGCAGAATGTGAAATGAAAATTTTTATTGCTCAATCAAAATAAATTCTATTATGAAACGTATGAACAAATTATGCGGGCTTATCACGGTTTTGTTTTTTTTAGGAACAACACAGCCTTTGGCCGCTCAAAAATTAAAAGATGTTTTTAATTCATCTGAAACCCCTGTTTTTTATCTTGGCATTGATTTTACTTTGGCAAGGCTGATAGATGCGCCTGAAAATGTTTTCGATGTTCGTGACAGGCAATACCCTGCCATTAACGCTTTGATCGTGAATGAACCTAAAAAGTATGATCTGGCTGGTGCTTTTCATAAAAGCAATATTGATCACGACCTTGGGCTGGTAGAAAAAAAGAATGCGAAAATAAATACGGAAGAAATTAAATCAACCAACACTGCTGATTACAGCCGTTTAAAGGAAGACGATATCATTAAATTGGTAAAGAGTTTCGATTTTGGATCTTTGAAAGGAGTAGGGCTTCTGTTCGTAATGGAAGGCATGAGCAAAGCAAGAAAAGGGGCATCTGTTTGGGTAACACTTATTGATATGGGAGCAAGGAAAGTGTTGATGGCGGAACGTATGGAAGGTAAAACTGGTATGGCATTTGGATTCCGCAACTATTGGGCAAATCCAATACGGGATGTAATTGATGTTATTGAAAAGAAAAAATACAATGAATGGAAGTCAAAATACGGGGGATAAATACAACGGATATAAAATGCCTGTTATGAAAAAAGAATTGAGTAACCGCACAACCGTTTTAGTGCGTTTTAATGAAGCGGATCCATTGGGTATTGTATGGCATGGCCATTATATCCGCTATTTTGAAGATGGGCGGGAAGCATTTGGTAAGGATCATGGATTGGGGTACCTTGATGTTTACAGGCAGGGTTTTGTAACGCCGGTTGTAAGCGTACAATGCGATTATAAAAAATCATTGCGTTTTGGTGATAGTGTGATTGTAGAAACGATATTCATACCTTGCGAAGCGGCCAAGATAAAATTCATTTACCGTTTGTATAATTCCGAAACAAATGAATTGGTAGCGGCCGGTTCTTCAATGCAGGTTTTTTTGGATAAGGAACATTCTGTTCTTCAATTAAACAATCCACCATTTTTTGAACGTTGGAAACAACAACAGGCGTTGATATAATTTTAAAATAATGAATGACGTTTATATTGTAGCTGATAATATTTTTTCGCCGCTTGGCGCTACAACTGAAGAAAATTTTTCCCGGCTTTCAAAAGGGTTATCCGGTATTCAGCTTCACCATGACATGTCCCTTTCGGCTGTTCCTTTTTATGCATCCCTGCTAAATGGCAACGGCAATTTATCAGGGGGCGAAAATTCTACCTATACTAAATTTGAACAAATGCTGATTGCTTCAATGAGCAAAGCATTGGAAAATTCCCAAATTGACATCAGGGATAAAAAAACGATAATGATCATTTCCTCTACCAAAGGGAATATCAGCCTGATTGAAAAAACCAACCTTTCCCCCGAATTAGAAAAGCGGGTAGCCCTGCATACTTCCGCTAATTTGGTAGCCGGATATTTTCATTGTACCAATAAACCCCTTGTAGTATCCAATGCCTGCATATCTGGAATGCTGGCCATTTTAACCGGTAAGCGCCTCATTCAGTCCGGCCAATATGAACATGCTGTAGTGGTGGGTTCGGATGAGGTTTCTAAATTTGTACTTTCAGGCTTTCAGTCATTTTATGCTATCAGCGCAGCGCCATGCAAACCTTTCGATGCGGACAGGAACGGAATAAACCTTGGCGAGGGAGCGGGTACGGTTATCCTTTCTTCCAACAAAAAATTTTCACGGGGAATAAAAGTCGCGGGGGGATCCGTTAGCAATGATGCGAACCATATTTCCGGCCCTTCCCGTACCGGCGAAGAACTTTGCCTGGCCATTAAGAAAGCCATGCAGGAAGCATCGGTTACTGAAAATGATATTGATTTTATTTCAGCACATGGTACTGCTACCGTTTATAACGATGAGATGGAAGCCCTCGCCATTTCATTGGCGAATTTGCTGCCAGTGCCGGTCAATAGTTTGAAAGGATATTATGGACACACATTGGGAGCCGCCGGCCTCATTGAATCAGTGGCATCCATTCATTCTTTAAGGCAGGATATTATATTGCCAAGTTTGGGTTTCAATCAATTGGGCGTAACAAAACAGTTGAATGTTTGTAACGCGTTAAAAAAAGCATCACTGAAAAATTGCCTTAAAACCGCATCGGGCTTTGGCGGTTGTAATGCAGCCCTCATCTTTACCAAAGAATAATTTTTTTAAAATAATAAATCATTTAATTTTTAATGGGCTTTTTTACAAAGGATAAAAAAACTGCCTTCCAGGCAAAAGAAGCGGCACAATGGATCGCATTTGGTCCGGTAATTTTTCAGGCGGCAAGGGTGCTGAGAAACTCGGGGATTTTAACTGTGATTGAAGAGGGCGGCCATCATGGAATATTATTGGCGGAGATAACCGAAAAAGTAAAACTGCCGCTTTATGGAGTCAGGGTATTGTTGGAATCGGGTTTAAGTATCGGGCTCGTTACAGTAAAGGACCATAAATATTCTTTATCAAAAACAGGTTATTTTATTTTACACGACCCCCTCACCAAAACGAATATGGATTTCGTGCATGATGTTTGTTATAAGGGGCTTTTTACACTGGATAAAAGTATTGAAAATGGTAAGCCCGAAGGCCTTAAGGAATTTGGCGAATGGAA
>JAVHOI010000295.1:0-10183 GCA_036169975.1 Ferruginibacter sp.
TACTTTTAAGTTGACCGATGTCGCCGTAAGCTGCCTATTGGGAGTAAAGTATCGGACCTTCTGTTTGTATTTCGTTTGATTTTTTGAATTTATTTTTGTTGTCAATAAATTGCTCCCTATGTTTTTTATGAATTTAAAAGCTTTCATGTTTTAAAATTAAGGGTTATTTTTTTCAATCCCTTTGCTTTTCACCCATATTCTTTTTAATCCGGTTATTGCCCACCAGCTCAGTATCCTTCTGGCGTCACCCGATTGCGATTGGAAAAGGCGCCTAAACACAAGTTGTATTAATAGCCGTTGCTTCAGGTAATTTGGCCCTGTTTATCCATTAAAAATCTTGTCTGAATATTATGCCTGAAAATTCATCATCATCATCTTCATTGTAGTTATGTTTTTTTTGAACCGCTTTCCATTGATTTATCATGGCCTTAATATAGCGGATACAATGCGGGGATTGAAAATTTTCAATATCCTGTTTAAAAGAATCATCAACTTCTTGTAAGTAGCGCAAATGGCCTTTCACTTTTTCAAGCGGCATTCTGTGTACATTAAAACCAAATTCCTGCACCAGCACCTGGTAGCGGGGTTGCTGAAACATCCCGTTTATTTCGTGCTCCAGGCCCCTAGCCTGCTCTTTAAGTATTTCAAGATAAATGGATAGTTTTTCGTCGCTAAGGCTTTCGAGGTGATCATTTTCTTTGTGTATCCATTTTAATTCAAGCATTAGCAGGGCATGAAGGTTTTTTGTTTCATAAGCTGCCGTTAGTTCTTTCATCAACACTTCCTTTTCTACCTTACGTTCCTCATCCTGCTCAAGATCGGGATGAAAAAGTTTAGCTAACTGCTTATAGATGGTACTGATATTTTTTTGCTTTAGTTCATCAACGGCTTTGCGTAAGCGCTCTTTTTCAAGTTGTTTTGCAGACAACTTTTTTTGTCTCCGGGGTTGCTCCGATTTTTCCTGCTCCTGCTCTTGCCTTTCAAACAATTTTTGTTGTATTTCGGAAATTTTTTCCAACATGGCTTTTTCATCATTCATATCCAGGCTGTCAATATCAATATCCATCTCCATCTCATCAAACAGGTCTTCCATTTTGGATTTCATTATTTCTTTTTCCCTTTCCCGCATCTTATCAAAACTTATACCTTCCAGTTCCGCATACATTTTTTTCAATGCTTCATCCGGCTCGCCTTCAGTTTGTGTACATAATTCCTGCACATGTTCTTTAATAATAATTTTTAAATGGCGTTGATCGGTTTTTGAAAGTTTCCTGCTTTTATAAACGTCCCAAAGAATGGTTACCAACCGACGCTGGTAACCAGCTAGCCGGATTTTTATTGGAGGCACTTCCCTGCCATAAATTTTAAGCGCCGCATCAAACTGCAGTTGTTTATTTTCCATATCCTTATGGAGCTTTTCAATCCTTTGGGTAAGCCTGTTGAAGGCCTGTTGGTTTTTAGTAAGCGTTTGTTTGCCTCCCCTGGTTATAACGAGGCCCTGAATTGCAGGTTGTATTTCTTCTGTTTCAAAAAGTTGTTGCTGCATATATTTCTGATAAATGATGATTATTTTTATTGGTGAATCAAAATTACGATAATGGGAAATCTTAAAGTGGAATTGTATTCGTGGGTTTTGCACAATTTATGGGAAGGATAAGAAATTAATATTTTTTGAATGAAAAAATTATCATCCCTCTTGTCAATTAAAAAGTCACTTCAACCACTCCATCTCCGGAACTTTCACGGGATATTTAAAATAATTCAGCCGCAGCGAATCATTCCAGCCGTTGGGGTTTTTTTCAAAGGTTTTACTGCTGAAAAAAATCATCCCCTTCATGTTTGGGGTACTGCGCATGGCTTCTATCTGCCGGGGCAACTGATCCACATTTTTCCAGGCGGCATTGGTGTTGGCCCTGTATATGCCCATTCCTATGTAGCAATGTTTTCCATAAGTATGTTTGCTCCACCAGTTTAATAATACTTCATAAGGCGCTATACGATGACCAAACTCCCAGTAAAGCTGGGGCGCCACATAATCAACCCAGCCTTCTTTTAACCACAATAAAATATCGGCATACAGGTCATCGTAGTTTGTTTGCGCACCATTGGTCCTGCTGCCCTCTGCCGGATCCTTATCCTGATTGCGCCATACTCCAAAAGGGCTTATACCAAACTGGCATTTTTTCTTTTCTTTTTTAATTGCGCGGCTAAGCTTGGCAATAATTGAATCGGTATTGCTTCTTCTCCAATCGTCTTTTTTCATGCCCTTTCCATATTGCAGGTAACTGGCATCATCCGGGAATTCTTTTCCGGAGATACGGTATGGATAAAAGTAATCATCAAAATGAATGGCATCCACATCGTAACGGATAGCCACGTCTGTTACCACCTGCACTACATATTGCTGGGCTTCCTTATTGCCCGGATCAAAATAACGGGTATCGCCATAATCCAAAAACCATTCGGGATGAAGCCTGGTAATATGCGTAGCCGAAATGGAAGAACTGCTTAGCTTAAAGGTGGCCCTGTATGGATTCATCCAGGCATGAAATACCATTCCGCGTTTATGCGTTTCCGCTATCATAAAAGCAAGCGGGTCGTAATAAGGTGCGGGGGGGCGTCCCTGAACGCCGGTAAGCCATTCGCTCCAGGGTTCGTATTGCGACGGATAAAACGCATCGGTACAGGGCCGCACCTGAACTACCAAAGCGTTCAACCCATTGCGCTGGTGCATATCCAATAATTTAATAAACGCTGTTTTTTGCGAATCGCTGTTGAAATCCCCCTTTTCCGGCCAGTCAATATTATCTACTGTAGCTACCCACACACCCCGAAATTCGGGCGTACCCTGCGCTTTGCTTTTTATAACGAAGAAGTTTTGGGTAATGAATATTAAACAACCCGCAATTAGTATTCGCCTGTTTGAAATGCGCATTTTGAAAAATAATTTCATACGATTTTTTGCATTTTATTTTTCCTCCAATCAGTTTTTTGCAATTTCTTTTTTCTTTTTTGGTGATGGAAACATTTACCAGGCGCTTATCTGTTTTGAGGGTTATTTTTTTTGCCAGCCCTTTAAAAATGCGCTGGTCAACAATACGGCTGGTATCACTCATTTTATCAGGCTTTCTTTTCCTATGCGCCGTTACTGGGTTTTAAACTTCCAGTTAAAATAAGTAAAATATTAAACTGCTTCTAATGTGAACCGTTATAAATGTTCATCAAAAAAAAGTAAGATATAATAAATGTATTACACCGGTCACCAGACTTTTTATTTTAATTTAATTTACTATTCAGGAAGAGGGAAAATCGCTTTTGATAGTAAACTCATTCATGTAAATTTTTATGAGTATTATAAAATAACTGATCAGTAAAGGGCCGAATATCAGGCCCATAAACCCAAATAATTTTAATCCCACTATAACCCCCAATACTGTAATCATTGGATGCACATTGCCTATTTTTTTTAATAATCCCAACCTGGTAATGTAGTCAACATTACCGGTTATCACAAAGCTATAAATGGTGAGGCCGGTTGCGGTCAGATTTTGGTTGATTGAGTACAGGTAGATAACCAATGGCACCCAAATAATCATTGTGCCTACCAATGGGAAAAAGGCGAAAACACCGGTTACAAAACCCCACATCCCCCAATCTTTTATCCCAAAAATCAAATACCCGATGGCCGCGAAAACGCCTTGTACAAAGCAAATAACCGGTATCCCTATCGCATTGGCCCTTATCATGAGATCGGTTTCCCCGGCAAGTTTCACTACATTTTCAGGCTTTAGCGGTATAATATGATCTAAATATTTTTCTATTTGTTTGCCACTGTACAACAAATAATACAGCAAAAAAAACAACATGATCAGGTTGATTAAAACATTGGCCGTGCTATTTAAAAAAGATGGGATGAAAGCCGATATTTTTTTTGCGATTGATTCAGCATTTGCGGCGGTAAATATTTCGCGGCCGGTGTAGGCTTCTATTTTATTGGAGAAAACTTCAAGGCCTTTTATTACTTCCTGCTGGTTATTTATTAAGGAATTTATTTTGGGGGTTATCAACAGGACAGATAAATATACCGGTACCGCTATAACAACAATACAGGCAATGATAAATAAAATGGCGGTTAAACCCCTTGGCCATTTTTTTTGTAGGGTAAGCTTATAATACCATTTCCGGGTAAGTATATATAAAGTAACGCCACCCAAAAGGCCGGGTAAAAAAATATACAATTCCGTAACAAGCATTATACCCAGCATAATAATTAAGCCGAGCAACATAACCTGTCGCAGGTGATTATTAAAAAGATTTGGCATCAGGTAAAATTAAGCAAATTTGATGGTTGATCGTGGATGAAGATGATTTGATGATTAGTCTTTGATCGTTAACGATGGAGCAGGCAATCAACTATAACCGATCAACTTCTTTTAATCCTGCCAGACAGAAACACCTTCGCTGCAATTGGCGCATATATCAATGTTTTTACGGCTTTTCATCAGCTCCCTGCGAAACCGCTGATAATTTTCATTGTGCCACACTTCTTTAAAAGATTGGTTCTTCAAATTGCCCAACTGGTGCATGGCATCCTTATCAAAACAGCAGGGTACCACCAGGCCGTCCCAGGTTATCACATTACCTTGTTGCATTTTCCAGCAATGATTGGCCAGTTTATTTTTGGCTGAGAAACTGCCATCCGCATTTTTTTTATAACGGCTGTATTTTTCATTGTCAGGAATCAGGTTATTAGGATCTGTTTTATAATCATACACCTGGGCGGTTTTAAAACGCACTTCATCCACACCTACTTCTTTCGCTAATCTTTTAATATCTTCTATCTGGTGTTCATTAGGTTTTACAACCAAAAACTGGAAAAACACAAAAGGCGTTTTACTGTTAAGCGCTTTCTTCCACTTCACAATATTTTTAGCGCCCTCTATCACTTTATCTATATTGCCCCCTATCCGGTATTGTTTATAAACATCCTGTGTAGTGCCGTCTATGGAAATGATCAGCCTGTCCAATCCGCTTTCTATCGTTCTCCTGGCGATTGCATCATTTATGAAATGCGCATTGGTAGAGGTGGCTGTGTAAATACCTTTATCACTTGCGTATTTTACCATATCCAAAAAATCAGGATTCAAATAAGGTTCGCCCTGAAAATAAAAAATAAGGTATAATAATTCTTTGTGGATTTCATCAATTGTCCTGGTGAAAAAACTTTTTTCCAACATTCCCGTAGGGCGGGTAAAAGCCCTTAACCCGCTTGGGCATTCGGGGCACCGGAGATTACAACTGGTGGTAGGTTCAAAAGAAATGGAAACCGGGTAGCCCCATTGTACAGGCCTGTTCAATAACCTGCCTGCATAAAAACTGCTTAGCACTTTTATTCCATTCCAAAATCTTTTGAAAGTAAGTTTACTTGCAAGATTAATATTATCGTTCCAATTAAATTCGGGCATACGTGCAAAATTACCGGTATTTAATCTTTTGAAACGCCAAACAAACTAAATGATATTTTAAGGGTTGGCTATTCCGTAGTTGTTTCCGTTATACTTTTTTCCAAATTATCCGGGAGCATGATTTTTTGATCAGCAAAACTTAATTTGTTATTTGCAAAAAGCTCGTAGTTTTTAAAAATCACACTCAATGTAATAAAATTCATTACATAAGTCCTGGTTTCGGCGGGCAGGTATTTCTTTATATCCCAGAAAGTTGGATTGGCTTTACCACTCTTTTTTATTGCTTTCCTTAAATTGCCGGCACCACAATTATAGCTGGCTACTACCAGTAACCAATTCTCATCCAGCTTTCGTTTAGTGTCGCTTAAATAACGGGATGCGGTGTGGGTTGCTAAATTAAAATTTTTACGGTCGTCTTTTAATTTTAAATGGTTCTTCTTTTGAGCGGCATCCTGACCTATATATTTCATGCCGTAATCCTTAGCCACTTCATCCATAATTTGCCAATAGCCTACCGCACCTCCCCTTGAAACCGCATTTCCGTTGTATTCCGATTCTAATGTCAATAAAACTTTTAATTCTTCCGGCAGATTGTATTTCTTTAAGATAGTCGCTGCTTTTGGTAAAATGGTTTTTCCTTTTGCATACATCTTCATTAGGTAATCCCTTTTCCTGCTACTGAATTTTTCAATATAGGGTAGCATTTCCGCTTCATTACCCTTTAATATTTCGGGAAAAACCACATTTGATTTTTTGATAAAAAAACCGGATGCCGATTTTGATTCCAGCGATGCCAGTAATGTTTTTTTTGTAGTATCCGTTTCATTTTGAGCTGATATGTTTTGAATAACCAAAAACAAAGAGATAATTAAGAAAAAGATAATAGATTTCTCTGAAGCCTTTGGGGCAATTATTTTTAATACCATAATTTTATTTCTTATTAGATGTATAATAAACTTTGTAGAAATGTTTATTATTTTTTAAAATTCCTGCTTTAATAGCAAGCCGGGTGGCGTTTAAACTAACACATGCCAATAAACCCTGATTTATGAACGAATACTATTGCTTTCCGCACTGCCCAAAAACCTTGCCACATAGTTTTTGACCTTATGAAAGCCATAAGTAAGCCTTGTTAAAATAGTCACTTTTATACTATTAGAATAGGTATAATGGCCAGCCATACAGGCAAAAATTTAATTTTTTTTCTTTTTATATAAATGGTTTTGCGCACTTTTACATGCATTTACCCCAATCGTGGCAAAAAAGAAGAAAAAAAAATTTACCGGAACATTTACTTTCATTTTATTGGTGTTGGCTGCCATGGCTGCTGGTTCCTATTACATTACCGGTTTTTTTAACCAACCCAAATTTGTCCGCTATCCAGCATTTGGAATTGATATACCGGTTAATTATTCCATACATGGTATTGATGTAAGCCGCCATCAGGCGGTTATTGACTGGGAGGATGTAAAAGCTATGCAGATAGAAAATGTGAAGATAGGGTTTGGTTTTATGAAAGCCACCGAAGGAATTGAAAGCGTTGATGGGCGGTTTAGAAAAAACTGGTTTGAGGCCAAGAAAGCTGGCATTCCCCGGGGTGCCTATCATTTTTTTAATGCAGGCAAAAGTGGCAAAGCCCAGGCCGAAAATTTTATTGAGACGGTTAACCTGGAAAAGGGCGACCTGCCCCCGGTATTGGATGTAGAACAAATAAGGGGTACCACGGTTGCTAATTTACAGCAAAGGGTAAGCGACTGGATAAAAACGGTGGAAAATCATTACAAAGTAAAACCTATTATTTATACCAATGCCGATTTTTATGAAACCTATCTTGCCGGAAAATTTGATGATTATCCCTTATGGGTAGCTCATTATCTGGTAAAAGATAAACCCCGTATAAAACGAAACTGGATATTTTGGCAACACAATGAAACGGGCCGCGTTAACGGTATTAATGCGTTTGTTGATTTTAATGTATTTAATGGCGACAGTACGGATTTTAATAATCTTTTAATTAAATAAAATATATGTCCCTCTTTTTAAAAAAATTACCATAAAATGGAACCTGAAGTAAAAGAATTTTTGATAAAAATAATGCAGTCCATTTCAATGGGTGTAGTGTGGTTATTAATTAACATGAGTATTGGTATATACTTTGGGCTTGCTTTTTTTGAGGGGAGCCCATCAATAGGTAACTATATTTATTACTTGTTTTTTCTGGGATCCCTATCATTGTTAATTTTATTTTTGAGAAAGAAATGGAAGGGCTGGCAGGAAACAAATTATTAAAAGGGATACAAGTTAACTGCTATGATCCGCTACAATAACCCACCTGTTTTTAACTTTACAAAACAGCAATGTAAACGCCCCGTCAAGGTTCCCGATACTCCGGGTCAGGTGCCATTTGCCCACCACAAAAAAGTACATTTTTGATAATCGTTTTACTTCACCCAATTCAAATTTTAATTTGCCCATCGCAGCCGTATCGGGATAATTCTTTTTATAATTATCCATAGTTTTTTGCCATCCGTAAGTAATCCCGTTTTTACCAATGAACATCAATGAATCATTATTCCAGTAAGTATTCATAAAAGAAGCGATGTTCCCATTATTCCACTCTTTGGTTTGTGCTGCCAATAAATTCCTTACTATCATTTCATCCTTACTTTGGGCAAAGGAAACCGTAACCATTGAAAATACAAGTATTAACAAAACAGCCATTTTTACCATAAAAGAAAATTTAAATTCCAGGTTAATAAATTGCTTAATGCTTATGATGTGCAGAAGAACATTTGCTCCTGTGGCACAAACGAAAATTATAATAGTGCGCATAGATAATTAAAGGAACAGCGAAAATTAAAAACCAATTTTCAATAAAATGAAAAAATTGTTTAAGCACCAGGAAAATAAAACCAGCCGAAAAAATGTAAACCGGAATTAAGGAATGGTGATGCCTGGCATATCCATGAAACAATGAATAGGAACCAACTATAAAAGCAAGGGCGATCATTCCCCATTCAAAAAATGAGTTATGAATGATATTAATTCCAAAAATTGGCAGGGTTGAAACCAGCACCGGCAACAAGGCACAGTGAATAGCACAGGCTACGGAAGTAGCAACACCCATTATATCCCAATTGATTTTTGTATCCATTTTTAGATTCGCAAAGATAGCATATTTGCAATAACGTTGCAAGTATTAAAATGCTTTAACCTTATAAACAAGGTTTATTTACCAAATTGTTTGAATGTAACTTTGCTAAAAATAATTAACATGATTAAAAAGTGGTATTGGTATGTTGGATTTTTCGCCCTGTTATTCGGGAGCTATTTTTTGTACTTTTTCAACCAGGACGATTTCTCGCAGAGCGGCCTTCCGGTGATTAATAATAATGTACAGCCTTTTTCATTTACCAACCAAAATGGAAAAATAATTACGGAGAAGGATGTAGAAGGAAAAGTATATGTGGCCGAGTATTTTTTTACAACCTGCAAAGGCATTTGCCCAAAGATGAATGCCAACATGCGAAGGGTATATGATGCTTATAAAAATGACAGCGGTTTTATGATTATGTCGCATACCTGTATGCCTGAAACAGATTCGGTGCCATTGCTTAAAAAATATGAACAGAATATGTTGATTGGCAGGTTGCATAAAAATGAAGATGGGTCTTTCAAAATTGAATATGATTCTACCATGAAGCAAATACAACCTTCCGCTACCAGTAACTGGAATTTTGTAACCGGTGATAAAAAGGATTTATACAAAATGGCAAGGCAGAGTTATATGATTGATAATAATAAACCGGATACCGCGGCTAATATTGCAGACCAGTTTATACATACGCAGTTTTTTGCTTTGGTAGATAAGCAAAGCAGGGTGAGGGGTATTTACGATGGACTGAAGGAAGATGAAATACAGAAATTATTTAAAGATATTAAAGAGGTACTTAAAGAAAAATACCAAACCAGGAGTCTCAATTAAGTGAAGGGGAATGAGTGATCAGTAAATATTAAAACATGATAACTGATATTTTTAAAAAAAATAAATTAAGCGTTACGGATGGACGCGTAAAAATATTAGAACTGTTTTTGAACAGTGCGGGGGCATTGGCTCATGCGGATATTGAAAAGGCTACCGGCGAAATATTTGACAGGGTAACCGTTTACCGCACTTTGCAAACCTTTGTGGATAAGGGTATCATTCACCTTATCCCTACTACCGACAATTCCATTTTATACGCTTTATGCAAAGACAAATGCGAAGCAGGGCATCACCACGATAACCATGTACATTTTGTATGTGATGTATGCGGCAAAACTATTTGTCTGGAAGACGTAACCATTCCACAGGTAAAACTTCCGGGGGGCTTTACGCCAAAGCATGCGGAAATGGTGGTTAATGGCATTTGTGATGATTGTAAATAAGCCGGCAAATTATCAACCGAAATTGAAGGTTCCTCTTTTTGGCATCATTAGGCTACTCCATTTCACTTTTCATAAACTCCATCAATAATTTAATTTGTCCGGAAGAAAAATCAAATTTCAAACCGGCAGTGTTAAACAGTTCAGGTAAGGTATTGGTGCTGCCCAAACTCAGGGTGTTACAATAATTATCCAATGCCTGTTCCCGGTTAATTTTAAACTGCTTCCACATACCAATAGCGCCTAACTGCGCAATACCATATTCAATATAGTAAAACGGTACTTCAAATAAA